>WFVP01000031.1 GCA_015491595.1 Anaerolineales bacterium | reverse complement strand
GCCCCAAGACGGACTGGGGCCGCCCCGAACTGGACTGGAACGAAATCGTGGAGGGCATCAAGAAGTACGGCATCCGCAACGCGGCTCAATTAACCATCGCCCCAACCGGAACAATATCTACAGTTTCCGGTGTAGAAGGCTACGGGTGCGAGCCCGTGTTCGCCCTGGCCTACTACCGCTACGTTAACGACGAGGACGGCAAGCGCATCCGTCTGCGCTACGTCAGTCCCCTGTTCATGAAGGCCCTGAACGAAAGCGACCTGAGCGAGGAAGAGAAAGAGGCCGTCATCCAGCACGTGCTGGAGTACGGCACCATCCAGAACTACCCTGGCCGCCTGCCCGAACACATCCGCCACACCTTCGTGGTGGCCGGCGACATCAGTGCCGAAGAGCACGTGTACATGCAGGCCGCGTTGCAGGTTTTTGTTGATAACTCTATTAGTAAGACTATTAATTTCCCCGCCGACGCCACGGTGGACGACGTCAAAAAGGCCTACCTGCTGGCCTGGAAACTGGGGTGCAAGGGCCTGACCGTCTACGTGACCGGCTCCCGGGAAAAGGTGGTGCTGGAGACCGCGGCCACGGCCAAGAAGAAAGCGAACGGCGGACAGCAGTTAGCCGATAGCAGTCAGCAGTCGGCAGTGCGCAGTGAGCAGTCCGTGAACAGCGAACAGCGGACCCCCGACCAACTCCGCCTCTGGCCCGAACCCAAGAAGCCCCGCCCGGCCGCGCTTCCCGGGATGACCATCCAGGTAAACACTCCCCTGGGCAAAGCCTACGTGACCATCAACGAGAACGGCGATGGCCAGCCCTTTGAGGTCTTCATCAACACAGCCAAGGCGGGATCCGAGACCGCGGCTATTTCGGAAGCGATTGGTCGGCTCATTTCCTACATCTTGCGCTTGAGCTCGCCCGTAAAACCCTTGGAGCGCCTCAAAGAAATTTACGACCAACTTCATGGCATCGGCGGGGATCGTTCCCTGGGATTCGGCCCCTTCCGCATTCGCTCCCTGCCCGACGGCGTGGCCTATGCTATCAAACAGTACCTGGACTACAGGGAGGGGGTGCACGCCGAGCCATTGAAGGGGGAGCGGTCGGGAGGGGCTTCCATGCCTCTCCTTCCTCTGGAACAGATAACCAGTCAAAACGGTGATGCGGATCTTCTGCTGACAAATGTAATTGGAGAACTCTGTCCAGAATGCGGCCAAGCGGCTTTGGTAAACGAGGAGGGATGCCGCAAGTGTTATGCTTGCGGCTATAGTGAATGCTAAGTCAGGGCGCGGCTTTGACCGGGCCGTCCCCGCCATGGAGGTTGTTCGTCATGGGCGGGTACGATTTCCAAGTGTTTTGGAACGCGGGCAGCGCCCTACTGACAGGCCGCAGTCCTTATACTGTTGAAGGATTCTTCTACCCTTTACCGGCTGCTCTCTTCTTCGTCATCTTTGCCCTTGTCCCAAGGACAGTGGCTTTTTATGGCTGGTTGGCCTTCAACATAGCCCTCCTCTTCCACAAAATTGGACGCCGGGCCCTGGCTTGGTTGCTCTATTTCCCCATGATTCATTTTCTTTCTTCCGGCCAAGTCGATCTCATCTTGTGGATACTTGCTTGTTCTTTGAACCAAGGTGTCCTTTCAGCGCTGATGGCTGCCGTCATTACGCTTAAGCCCCAAGTGGCCTTTGTGGTATTACCCCACTATCTGTTCAAATGGCTTCGACACAGCCATCATACCCTGGGCTGGTTCATCTTATTTACGGTCATGCTTTGGGGGATACCTACGCTGGTGTATCCGAGGTGGGTACAAGAGTGGCGGACCTCGGTTCCTCCTCTGAATGCGCTTTCTCGCAGCAATTCACCAGGGTTGTGGAGTCTGGAACGCATCTTCCCCCACATGGGAGGGGTGATATTTGTCCTCGCGGTTTTGGTGTTTTTGTGGGGCCTTTTTCAGAAACGAGAAGTGGCTTGGGCTTCAGCCATGCTGGCTAACCCTTCGGGGTTGTTCTACACCACAATCTTAATGACCGACGCTGCTCCTCCTGGGCTTTTAGTCCCCTTGTCCTGGCTTGCGGTGATTCTGAGCCTTATGTGGAGGAATTTCGTACCCTGGATGTTCCTCCCTCTTGCTGTCATTCTCTTCCATCGTTCCCAATGGCAGAAGCCCCAATGGCCATGGCCCCGTTAACCCTCACTCCCCTCCCGGGTATACCCCGTGTACAACCTGGTGACCCGCTGGCCACCTTCCTGCTGGAGGCCGTCCAACGGGCCTCCCTGTCCTTGAAGGACGGCGACATCCTCGTGGTGGCCCAAAAAATCGTTTCCAAGGCCGAAGGACGCTACGTCCACTTGAGCACCGTCCGCCCTTCCCTTCAAGCCCGTGCCCTGGCCCGCCTGACCGGTAAGGACCCTCGTCTGGTGGAACTCATTCTCCAGGAAAGCCGCCGGGTGCTGCGAGCCGTGCCCGGTGTGCTCATCGTGGAGCACCGCCTGGGGTTCGTCTGCGCCAACGCGGGCATCGACCATTCCAACGTGCGCGGGGACGACGCGTGGGTCCTCCTCCTGCCGGAGGACCCTGACGCGTCGGCGGCGCGGCTGCGCCAGGCCCTGGAGAAAGCCACCGGCGCGCGTGTGGGCGTGCTCATCATCGATTCCCACGGGCGGGCCTGGCGCCTGGGTACGGTGGGCGTGGCCATAGGCCTCAGCGGCCTGCCGGGGCTGGTGGACCTGCGGGGCCGGCGGGACCTGGAGGGCCGCCCGCTGCGGGTGACCCAGGTGGCCGCGGCCGACGAGCTGGCCGCCGCCGCCTCCCTCATCATGGGGCAGGCCGACGAGGGCATCCCCGCCGTCCACGTTCGGGGCTTCCCGTATCCCCTTCATTCCGGTCGCCTGCAGGAACTGCTGCGTCCCGAAGCGCAGGACCTGTTTCGCGGTGGATGGGTGTACGGAAAGGGATAGCGTCCCGAGGGTTTCCCATTCCTCCGTTCCAAGGTACAATTCCCCCGTTCTCACCCCTCACCGGCGAGGAGGGCGGTACGATCATGAACACGGTTCCCCGTCGTTCCCCGTGGCGTGTGGCCCCTTTGCTGGTGGCCGCGGCCGGGCTGCTGGTCCTGGGCATTCTGGGCGGGCTCCAGCGCTTCGGATGGCTCTCTCAGTATCCCCTATCCGGCGCGGTCGCGCGCCATGGTCCCATCCTGGTCATGGGGTTCTTCGGCACCCTGATTTCCCTCGAGCGCGCCGTGGCCATGGGCCGGCCCTGGATGTTCCTGGTGCCTCTCCTGCATGCGGCGGCCGGATGGTCCCTGGTGGTTTCCGGAGGAGTCACCCCTTGGAGCCGGGGACTCACGGTCCTGGCCGGGGTGAGCTTTCTGGCCCTGGCCGTGGCCATGTGGCGCCACGACCGACAGTTCCACACCCGGGTCATGGCGACCGGCATCGTCACGTGGACCGTGGCATCCGTCCTGTGGGCCCTGCAGGTTTCCATGGAAACGGTGGTCCTGTGGTGGCAGGCCTTCTTCGTCCTCACCATCGCGGGCGAGCGGCTGGAACTGGGACGGCTGACAGGCGCCGCGCAGCGGTTCGGTCGGTGGTTCGCCCTGGCCGTCGGCGTCTACCTACTGGGCCTTCTGGCGAGCAGCCTACATCCCGGAGGGCGGATCCTGGTGGCGCTGGGCATGGCCGGAACGGCCCTCTGGCTCCTGCGCTTCGACGTCGCCTGGGTCGGTTTGCGGCGGCCGGGCCTGCCACGCTTCATCGCCTTGAGCTTGCTCACGGGGTACGTCTGGCTCCTGGTGGCCGCCGGGATAGACCTCCTGCCTCTGGGCCGGGGCGGATACGACGCCCAGCTCCACAGCATCTTCATGGGCTTCGTGTTCTCCATGGTGTTCGGACACGCGCCCATCATCTTCCCCGCCCTGCTCGGCCTGCCCCTGTCCTTCCATCCCCTCCTCTATCTTCCCCTGGTGCTGCTGCACGCTTCCGTAGCCTTGCGGGTCGCGGGCGGCTGGCTCAACGTGTTCCCCTGGCGGGCCCTGGGGGGGCTGGGCAACGGCCTGGCGCTGTTGCTCTACGCCCTGGTCATGATGGGTGTACGGGCGGGGGAACGCTTCCGGCGAACGTAAACCCAATCCCGACAAGACCCAAGGAGGTGCCATGCCCACCGCGCTGTTCTCCCTTTGGGACAAGTCCCCCTGGCTTCCCCTGGCCCGGACCCTGCACCGCCGCGGGTGGGACATCATTGCCTCGGAAGGGACCGCGGCCTTCCTGGCCCAACACGAGATCCCGGCCCGCACCATCACCGACTGGACCCAGAGCCCGCCCGTGCTGGGCGGCCGGGTGAAGACCCTGCATCCCCGGGTCTTCGCGGGCATCTTGGCCCGGGACCTGCCCCAGGACCGGAAGGACCTGGCCCGGCTGCAAAGCGTCCCGGTGGACCTGGTGGCCGTTTCCCTGTACCCCTTCCAGGAAGTCGTCCAGGACCCTGACACCGACCTGAGCACGGCTCTGGAGTACATTGACATCGGCGGCGTGGCCCTGATTCGGGCCGCCGCCAAGAATTTCCCCCGGGTGACCGTGCTGGTGGACCCCCAGGATGCCGCCCGAGCGCAGGAGGAGATGGAGCACCGGGGGGACATCTCCCTGGACACCCGTCGTCGCCTGGCCCTGAAGGCCTTCGCCTGGACCGCGGCCTACGACCAGGCCATCGCTTCGTACCTGGCCGGGACGCCGGTGGAAGTCCTCACCCTCTACCCTGTCCAGCGCCTGCGCTACGGCGAGAACCCCCATCAAGAAGCCACCCTCTACGCCTGGGAACCGGATACGGGTCCTTTGGGGGGACGTCTCCTGCAGGGGAAACCCCTTTCCTACAACAACCTGGTGGACCTGGACGCGGCCTGGCGGGCCGTTTCCCGGCTCCCCCAACCCGCCGCGGTGGTGGTGAAACACGCGTCCCCTTGCGGCCTGGCTTTGGGGGAGACCCTGGCCCAGGCGGTGGAGCGGGCCATCGCCTCCGACCCCGTCTCCGCCTTTGGCGGCATTCTGGCCGTAAACGTACCCTTTGACGAAGAGGCGGCGGCGCAATTGAAGGGGCTGTTCCTGGAATGCCTGGCCGCGCCGGCCATCACGCCTTCGGCCCGAGAACGGCTGGCCAAACGGAAGAACCTGCGGGTGCTGGAGATTCCCCATTTCGCCACGGGCCGGGAGACGCAATGGCGCTCCATCTTTCGGGGAATGCTGCGCCAGACCGGTGACCCGGGCGACCCTCCGGATGCCTCATGGCGCGTGGTGACGGAACGCGCGCCCACCCCGGAGGAATGGGAAGACTTGCGCTTTGCCTGGCTGGCCGTGCAACCCGTGCTGTCCAACGCCATCGTGCTGGTGAAGGACCGGGCTACCG
>WFVP01000030.1 GCA_015491595.1 Anaerolineales bacterium | reverse complement strand
GTGGAAACGCCCCGGCCTCCCGTAGCCCGCAGCCCGGCGGGTGAAATTGGAAAGGAGGCGCCTTGGACCTTCGACCAGGGGCCGCCTTATACCCACCGGGCGGCCCCTGGCTTTATCCTCAATGAGGAGGTGCGTTCATGTCCCTACCCTCATCTTGGAAGCGTTATGCGCTCCTTCTGGCCGCGGTGGTGGTCGCGGGGTTGCTCTGGACGCGGCCTCGCTGGCTGATGAACGTGGTCAAGCGGGTGGAACCCAGCCCGGAGGTGGGTGCGCGGCTGGTGGAGAAATACGGCTGTCGGGATTGCCACACCATCGCAGGCCGGGGCAGCAGCACCGCACCCAACCTGGACCGGGTGTTTGCCTATCGTACCGAGGAGGAAATCCGCCGCTGGCTGGAAAACCCCAAGCGCATCAAGCCCAACACGGCCATGCCCAACTTCCACCTTTCGGATTCCGAAATTCAGGCCCTCATCCTCTTTCTGAAGCAAGTGCAAACGGAGTAAAAGGAGGCATCATGATGGAAACCCTTTCCCCGGAACGCTTGCAGGAACTTCTGAAGGCCTCGGCCGCTCGGCATCGCGGGCATCTATGTCCCCGCCAGGTGCTGGGCGTGCGCATCGGCCTGGCCGGGATGCGCGCCCTGGGCTTTGCCGAGCCGCCGACCAAAAAGCGCCTGTTGGTCATCGCGGAGACGGATGGCTGTTTCGTAGACGGCCTGATTGTGGCCACGGGCTGCACCGTGGGCCACCGCACCCTGCGCATCGAGGATTACGGCAAGGTCGCGGCCACGTTCGTGGATGTGCGCACCGGCCGGGCGGTGCGCGTGGCCCCGCGGGTGGACGTGCGCCAGCGGGCCATGGCGTATGGGCCGGAGGGCGAACGCCGGCGTTATTTCATCATGCTGCACGCGTACCAGGTCATGCCCGAAGACGAGTTGCTCACCGTGGAGGAGGTGCGGTTGCGGGTTCCGGTGGAGGTCATCATCAGCCGGCCCAAGGTGCGGGTGAACTGCACCGCGTGCGGCGAGGAGGTCATCAACGAGCGGGAGGTCTACATCAACGGCCTGCCCTACTGTCGGGCCTGCGCATGGGGCGCGTACTATGAGCCGGCCGCAGACCGCGGTGCGCAGTCCACCGTCCGCAACCCGCTGGCTGCCGCCCTTCCGTGAAATGACGAGCTCGGAGGTTGCCCGTATGTCTTCTTCTCGTCCTGCCTTTCGGTTCACCCTGGCGGAGTTCTCCGGTGCCCTGGCCGACTTGGGGGTCATGCTCCCCTTGGTGGTGGCCCTTATCACCCTCAACGGCGTGGACGCCACAGCTGCGTTTGTAGGCATTGGTATGGCTTATCTTTTGGTGGCTGTGGTGTATCGGCTACCCATTCCGGTACAACCCCTCAAGTCGGTGTCTTCGTTGGCACTGGCCCTGGGTCTGCCGCCGGTATACATCGTGGCCGCGGCCTTGTGGAACGCGATGGTTTTCCTGGGTATGGGCCTGGCACGGATGGACCGTGTGGTGCAGAAGTTGTTTCCGCATCCCGTTGTGCGAGGCATCCAGGCGGCTCTGGCGGTACTTCTGTTACGGGCGGCGTGGCGATTGGCCTGGACACCAAGCCCGGGTTGGAAAGGGTTCATTTCCTGGGGAGGCGTCCAGATATCGTTCTCGGCGTTGGTGCTCTTGGGGGCCGCGGCCCTTCTCGTTCTCTGTCTCTTTTGGAAGCGCGAATGGGCGGCCTTGGTGCTGATAGGTTTTGGTGTGGTTCTCTCCCTCTACCATCATGGCCTGCCTTCCGTGCCTTTACGGATCCATCTTCCCCGCCTCTTCCCTTTGGTACCCTCCCTGCAGGACATGGCCCAGGCGTTCGTCCTCCTGGCCTTGCCCCAGATTCCTCTAAGTCTGGGGAATTCCATCTATGCGACGGCTGACGCGGCCAGGGTGTACTTTGGGAAACGCGCGGAACATGTGACGACACGACGGTTGATGTTGACCCTGGGGACCTCGGACGCCATGATTGCCCTGTTGGGCGGCGTGCCCGTATGTCACGGTTGTGGGGGCTTGACCGCGCACTATCGGTTGGGTGCACGCACCGGGGGCGCGCCCTTGATGATTGGAGGCTTGTTCTTGCTCCTGGGGGTGTTCGTTGGACCGGCCGCGCATCGGGTGCTCAATCTCATTCCCATGCCTGTGGTGGCAGTGTTGTTGGCTTATGTGGCCGTACAACATGCGGGCTTGCTGCGCGATGTGCGGGGT
>WFVP01000029.1 GCA_015491595.1 Anaerolineales bacterium | reverse complement strand
CGCCAGAGCCCCTTCAGCCTCTACCGGGAGGACTTCGCCACCTTCGGTTACGACGACGTGTACGACCAGTCCGACGCGGAGGGCTTCATCCACCTCTTCGGTCTGCCCCTGAAGGTGCGAGCCCTGAACAAACTGCCTGTCGCGGGCCTGGACATGCCCAAACCCGACTATTCCCGCTTCAAGCGGGATTGAAGGGAAATGGCTGTGAGAACCACGCCATAGGTGCCATAAGGAGAAAGCACCATGACGGATGATAGCCGACAGCCGATAGCCGATAGCCGACAGCGGACAGCCGACAGCGAACAGCGGTCAGCGGACACAGCCGACAGCGAACAGCGGTCAGCGGACAGCGGTCAGCGGTCGGCAGACAGCGGACGGCGGACGGCGGACAGCCGACAGCGGACGGCGGACGGCAGTCAGCAGTCAGCAGTCAGCAGTGAGCCGTCAGCGGTCAGCGGAGAGCGGTCAGCCGACCGCCGACGGCCCACCGCCGACGGCCCACCGCCGACCGACGACCGACGACCGACGACCGACGATTATTCCCTTTGGGGCGGTCGCTTCGGCAAGGCCCCGGACCCCCGGTTCTGGTCCCTGAACGCGTCCCTGGACGTGGACCGTCGGCTGGCCCTGCAGGATGTGCAGGGGACCCGGGCCTGGGTGAAGGCCCTGGCCCGGGCGGGCGTGCTGACCTCCGAGGAGCGGGACGCTATCCTCCGCGGGCTGGACCGGGTGGAACAGGAGTTCCGCGAAGGCACGTTCACCTTCCAGCCCACCGACGAAGACATCCACACCGCCATCGAACGACGCTTGCGGGAGTTGGTTGGGCCCCTGGCAGGCAAAGTGCACACCGGCCGCAGCCGTAACGACCAGGTGGTCACCGCTTTCCGCTTGTGGATGCGGGAGGCCCTGGGGCATCTGGAGGCCGCGGTATGGGATCTGCAAAAGGCGCTGCTTTACCGGGCTGAGACGGACCGAGCCGTGGTGATTCCTGGCTACACGCACCTCCAGCAGGCCCAGCCCATCCTCCTGGGGTTCTGGTGGCTGGCCCACTTCTGGGCCCTGGAGCGGGACCGGGAGCGCATGGCCGACCTCTTCCCCCGGGTCAACCGCCTGCCCCTGGGCGCGGCCGCCCTGGCCGGAACCACCGTGCCCGTGGACCGCAAGGCTCTGGCCCGCGACCTGGGTTTCGACCAGGTCATCCCCAATGCCTGGGACGCGGTCGCCGACCGGGATTTCGTGGCCGAATTCCTCTTCGTGGCCGCGCTCCTGGGCATCCACCTGAGCCGCCTGGCCGAGGGCATCATTCTCTTCACCGCCCGGGAATTCGGCTTTCTGGAACTGGACGACGCCTTTGCCACCGGTTCCAGCCTCATGCCCCAGAAAAAGAACCCCGACGCCTTCGAACTGACCCGGGGCCAGGCGGGCACCCTCATCGGCCTGCTTACGGGCTTCCTGGCTACTCTCAAGGCCCTGCCCTCGGCCTACGACAAGGACCTGCAAGAGGACAAGGCCGCCGTTTTCCGGGCCTATGACCTCCTGATGGCCCTGCTGCCGGTACTGGCCGATGCCCTGCGCACCTTACGGGTGCATCCTGAGCGAGGCCGGGCTGCGCTCAGCCCCGAACTCTTCGCCACCGACCTGGCCGACTACCTGGTGGATAAGGGTGTGCCCTTTCGGGAGGCCCACGCCCTGGTTGGACGGGCCCTGCAGCGCGCTGAGGAAAAGGGCGTTCCCCTGGACCAACTCTCCCTGGAAGATTATCGAGCCATCCATCCCGCCTTTGACGAAGACGTCTACCGGGTCTTCGACCCGCAGCAAGCCATCGCCCGCCGTAATGTGGAAGGCGGCACCGGTCCCCAGGCCCTGGAATCGCAAATCCATCGGGCACGCCAGGCCGTGTCCCGAACCCGGATTCCCCTGGTCAACCCAACCCCAAAGCAGGAGGTTTGACGATGATGGAGGTCACCTGCCCCGAATGCGGTGCCGAATTCGAACTGGAAGCCGGCACCGAGGTCAACGAAATCGTGGTGTGCCCCGATTGCGGCGTGGACCTGGAAGTGGTCTCCCTGGACCCGCCGCAACTGGAACTCGCACCCATGGAGGAGGAAGACTGGGGCGAATAGGTGTCAGTGGTCGGTGGTCGATGGTCAACGGTCGGCGGTCGGCCATCGGCCACCGGCGACCACCTAACCGCCCAACTCAGAAGGAGGTACACCCATGAACCAACGCCCGCGCATCGGCGTGATGTATTCCCGAATCCGGGTGGAAGAAAAATGGATTTTCGCCGCGCTGGAACGCCGCGGCATCGATTACGAGCGCCTGGACGACAGGCATTTGCACTTTGATTTGGAAAATCCGGAGCCCTGGCGCCGGTTTGATGCCGTGCTCTCCCGCAATATCAGTTACACCCGGGGGCTTTATGCGTTGCGGGTGCTGAACAGTTGGGGCATCCCGACGGTAAACACCGCGCGCGTGGCCGAGATTTGCGGCGACAAGCTGGCTACCAGCGCGACCCTGGCCGCGGCAGGCATTCCTCAGCCCCGTACCCGAATGGCCTTCACCGTGGAGGCCGCGCTGGAGGCCATCGAAGAATTGGGCTACCCTGTGGTTTTGAAGCCTGTGGTGGGGTCCTGGGGTCGGCTGCTGGCCAAAATTAACGACCGGGACGCGGCCGAGGCCGTTCTGGAGCACCGGGCCACCCTGGGCTCCGTGCAGCACTCCGTCTTCTACATCCAGGAGTACATCCAGAAGCCGGGGCGGGACATCCGGGTCCTGGTCATCGGCCGGGAGCCCATCGCCGCCATCTACCGTCAGTCCCAACACTGGATTACCAACACCGCCCGGGGCGGCCAGGGGCAGGTGTGCCCCCTCACCGATGAGCTGGTGAACCTGGTGCAGCGCACCGTGGACGCGATTGGCGAAGGTGTGCTGGCCATTGACATCCTGGAACATCCCGAGCGGGGGTATCTGGTCAACGAAGTGAACCACACCATGGAATTCCACACCGCCCAGCCCGTCACAGGGGTGGACATCGCCGGCGCCATCGTGGACTACGTGCTCCAGGTGGCCCGAGGGGAACGCATGCCCGGTCCGGTGGCCATCGCGTACTGAGGGGGAAAACGGAGTCCCCTGGTCCCATCTCGCAGGTTTACGAAAAGAGCCGGAGCCCTCACGAGCTCCGGCCCCGGAAAGCCGCCCGCGGACCCGTGCTCACGCGGACGCGTCCGCTTCCGTGTCCAGGATGACCTCGTACATCTCGAATACGTTCCGGCCCGCGAACCACTCGGGACGGGTCTCGGAACGGGCCCGTTGATGCGCCCGCTCGAAGGCTTCGCTACGGGTCCAGGCCTCAAAGGCCTCCCGACTCTCCCAGAAGGTCATGACGATGTAGTACGGGTTCTCCTCGGTGGCCGGCCGCAGCACAAAATTGCGGATGAAACCCGGAAAGCGGTCCACTTCCCGGGCGCGATTCCGAAAGCGATTCTCGAACGCATCCCGGTATTCCTCCCGCACCGGGATGCGGTTCATCACTACAATCATGGCGACCTCTCCTGTGGAATGGATTGGGACCCGTTCCCGGGTCCAGGTGGGGTAAGTATACCCTCTTCCCCTCACGGAAAGACCAGGTCGCAGCTGACAAACTGGTCGTTGCCCCCGCCGCCAAAGCAAAAGTCCAAGGAATCGGGATGGCCGATGAGGACGTCGTCGCCGTTTTCCCCGAATAGAAAGTCAACGCCAGTGCCCCCGAGGATGCAGTCATCGCCGTCCCCGCCCAGGAGGAGGTCGAACCCTGCGGTACCCAGGACCAGGTCGTTTTGCGCCGTCCCCAGGTCGGGCGCCACCACGATGTTGGTCAGCAAAAGGCCGCCGCACTCATCGGGCTTCATTTGGTTGGGGTCGGCCACGAACCAATCCTCGTCCACCCGGCTCACGGGCACGTCAATGGAGGCGCTGTACGCCGTTACCCAGGAGAGGGCCAGCACCAGCAGGAACGCGCCCACACCCCATCGCACCCGCACCCTCATCGTGGACTACTCCTCCTGGTCCGGGTTGGCTGGAGATGAAGGTCCCGCCTCTTCCGCCTCCATAGCCTCGGAAGACGTCTCCTCTCGCGCCGACGGCCGGGGCAGGGTGACGGTGTACACCACGTCGGGCAACCAGAGGAAGAAGTGGTCCTCCTTGCCCTGGGGCACGTAGAGAATGGGTTCCTGGAACTGCTGGGCCAGGCGGCTCAGGTCCCCCAGGGAACGCAACGGCACGTACACGTCCCGGGACCACATCCACGGGCCCGGCTCCAGGCGGACGCACTGGCGCCCCAGATAGGCCATGTAATAGGCTTCCGGCTCCCGCGAGTAGACCCAGGTCAGCCATCCCTGCAAGCCGATGAGGGCCAGTACGCCCACGCCCAGGAACCCCCAGCCCAACCGCCGCAACAGCAGAACGGACAGGAACCAGGGGCCCAGGGTGATGTGATTGAGCCGCATCTCGGTGGTCTCCACCACCCCATCCCAGGCGGGACGCAACGGGTCCGTGTCGCCACCGGCCTGCAGGGTCAGTACGTAGAAGCCCTCCTCCATGCGGCGGAAACGCCATTGGGCGTTCACCTCCCGCCGCCACGGATGCCCCTGCACATCCCCCGACCAAATCAGCGTGAGGCCGACCTGTATCCCGTAATCTCGACCCACCGGCAGGAAGCGTTCCCGGTCCCGTATCAGGTTCTCCACCGTGCGCAGAGGGAGCACGCCTTGCAGGTCCCACACATCGCCGGAAAAGGTGCCCTCCTCGTGCATGACGCGACGACGCCAGCCGTAGGCGTCCTCCACCTCGGCCCAGAACCAACCCCGGCCCTGTGCAGTGTGGGGGAAGGGGGCTTCGAAGGTGGCCACGAAGCGCAGGTCCACCAAGGGCGTGAGGTCGAGGTACAGGGGCGCGCCGGTGGGCAACTCGCCCGTCGGGAACACCCGGTCGGGGACGGGCGCGGTGTAGGAGAACGTCCCCTGGATGCGATAGGCGACCGGTTTCGTCACCGACACGTAAAGGGGTCTGAGGTAAGCCAGCAGGGTTACCACCAGGCCGAAGAGGGCCAGCACCCCCGCCGCCCACCATAAGGCTTCATACTGTTCTGCCAACCAGTACACCCAAGCAGGACGCCGTGCCATGGCTCACCTTCGCCGTCGTCGTCTGCGGGGAATACAGGTTCCCGGCCAGAGAAGCAGCCACAAGGCCACGGCCATGAGGGCCCACCCGGGCACCGGACCCCATATCAAGAAGAGCCAGCCCAAGTAGGGGATATGCATGACGTAGCGTCCCAGGACTTGCTCCTGGGTGGGATGGTCCGGGTCGATATAGGCGTTGGCGTCGCCCTTGGTGAGGAAGCGGCCCGCCTCGTCGTATCCCACGATGCGATGGAATACGTAAGGAACCCGGCTGCCGCGATAGACGATGATGTCGCCGGGCTGATACCAGGGCGCGCGTCGGGCAATGACGACGTCCCCGCGATGGAAGCGGGGCCGCATGCTATCGCTCTTGAGCACCGCGTACACCGTGGAGCCTCCCAACGGATAGGGCCACATCCACAACAGCAAGAGCAACAGGAGGACGTGCCCTCCCACGCGCGCCAGATAGGACCGGAGATACACCGGGAACCGCATCCGGAAAAGGAAGGAAAAAGCCGGGAGCGCGAGAGCTCGCGACCCCCGGCCTCCGGGCAGGCCGGTCACGTTACTGGGCGGCCACGACCCGTAACTGGGTCACCGGCCCGACGGGCACCCCACCCGGGAAGTTGCACGTCCAGGTGGAAGGACCGCCGGTGCATTGGTTGCTCCAGGTCCAGGTGCCGCCGCCATCGCTCAGACCCGCATAAACCTCGGTGGCCGTTGCCAGCGTCGTTCCGGCGACATCTTGATACAGGGTGAATTGGACGGAGGCAATTTTAGAGGGGTCGGCAGTGTCCAGGGTGTACGTGATGTCCTTGACAAAGTACCCCACAACACTTCCGGTGCCATCGCCGGCGTAGGAAGAATCCACGGTGTTCTGCGCGGCAAAGGCGTAAATCAAGAGCATGGACAACACGGCCAACAAGAACACCCAGAAGTAGCGGCTGTGCTTACGCATCACACACCTCCTAAATGACCAAGTTATCAACCGAAATGAGCTGACAATCAAAAAGAAGGTGCGTTTGACAAGATGTTAGTACAACAGGCGATACCTGTCAATCCCAAATTCCGTAACGCAGATACGACCTTTTCGTGAAGG
>WFVP01000028.1 GCA_015491595.1 Anaerolineales bacterium | reverse complement strand
TTCTCGCGTTGTTCCTGCTCGGGCACGCCTTTGAGTTTCAGGGGGAAGGTGAGGTTCTCATATACGGTCATGTGGGGATACAGGGCGTAGCTCTGGAACACCATGCCCACGTTCCGGTCCTTGGGCGGCACCTTGTTGACCACCTTGCCATCGAACTTGATATAACCGGCCGTGGGCTTGTAAATGCCCGCAATCATGAGCAACGTGGTGGTCTTCCCACAGCCCGAGGGCCCCAGGAAGGCCACGAATTCCCCCGAACGAATGTCCAGGTTCATATCATCCACGGCGACCACTTTGCCCCATCGTTTCGTGAGATGCTCCAGACGCACCTCCATGATTGACGCCTCCTTTTACGTCTCCGGAGTTGCCTTGAGGTCGCGGTATCCCAACGGGCGCACCCTCACGTGCCGCCTTTGACACCGCCGGCGAAGATGCTCAGCAGATACTCCTGCGTGAGCACGAAGAAAATCATCACCGGAATGAGCTGGAACAGGCCCACCGCGGCCACCTGGCTGTAGTTCACCGGCGCGGTGTCCGAGAGCAGGCTGTTGAGGTACGTGGCGATGGTGCTCTTTTCCTGCTGGGTCATGTAGGTGTAGGGAATGAGGAACTCGTTCCATCCCGCGATGAAAGTGAAGATAGAAAGGGCCGCAATGCCGGGCTTGATTTGCGGCAGCAAAATCTTTCGCCAGACCAGGAAGCGGGATGCCCCGTCAATGAGTGCGGCCCGCTCCATGTCCCAGGGGATGTTGTCGAAGAAGCCCTTCATGAGCCAGATGCCCAGGGGCAGCTGCAGGGAGAGCATGACCAGAATCACACCGCCCAAGGTATTGTAGCCAATGCCGCCGATGACGGGCAAGCCGCGACCGATGACCGGGATGCGGGACAGCCAGCGCAGCACGAAGTAAATCGAAATGAGCAACGTGACACTGGGGAAAGCATGCAGGATAAGGGTCAGGGCCAGGAAGCCCTTCCGCCCCGGAAAGCCGATGCGGGACAGGGCATACCCGGCCAGGGCAGAAATGAGCACCACGCCGATGGTCAACCCCAGCGCCAGGATGAAGGAATTTAGGGTCACGTGCCAGATGTTCGGGTCCTCCCACAAGAAGGACCAGTTCTCTATGGTCAGACCCCGGAAGGGGCGTCCATCCAGGTCCACGGGGATCAAACCATGGGTGCGCTTGGAAAAGGTGGAAATGAGAATCCACAGATACCCCACCACGATGGGCAGGGTGAGGATGCCCATCACCACCGTGAGGAACGTCATCTGCCAGGGGCGCATACCTGCACGCAGCGTGCCTTCTTCCATGCCCCACCTCCATCACAGGGCTTCAATCTTGGGTTCCTGGACCAGTTCTTCGAACTGGAAGTACCGCATGTACACCACGGCCATCACGATGCCGATGACGACCAGCAGGGTCGCCAGCGCGGCACCAAAGCCCCACTGGAAGTTGCCCCAGTAGTTGCTCAGGGCCCGTTCGTACGCCCACAGGGACCACACCATGGTCCCGAACTGTCCCCCGGTCAACAGCAAAATCTGTTCAAAGGAAGTCAGCAAGGACAGGGTCTGATACGTGGTGACGAAAAGCAACGGCCAGCGAATCATGGGCAGGATGATGTAGCGGATGCGCTGCCAGACGTTGCACCCGTCCACCAGGGAAGCCATCAGGTAATCCCGGGGGATGGATTCGATGGCCGAGGTGAAGATGACCATACCAAAGGAGGCTCCGATGAACCCGTTGACTAGAATGACGAAGACCCAGGGGTAGGCGGGCAGCAAGTTGGTGGTCTTGAAGCCCAAAGGCTGCAGGATGTGGCGGTTGATGATGCCGTAGGGCGCGTCCGCAGCCATGTACTTCCACATCATGACGTAGACCACCGAGGGGGTCAGCCGGGGCAGCAACCACAAAGCCCGGTAGAACAGGCCCGTGCGCCGGGGGAGATGGGTGGTGATGAGGGCGATGACCAGGGCCATCCCCACGTTGAAGAAGGCCAGGGTCAGGGCCACGTACATCAAGGTGTTTCGGAGAACCTTGGGGGTGTTGGGGTGGGTCAGAATCTTGCGGTAGTTTTCGAACAACACCCACTCCCAGTTCTGGAACCCCGTAGCCGTGCTCAAGTTGGTCATGGAGATACCGATGATGAGCACCACGGGAATGAAGAAGAAGGTGATGACCAAGAAGGTCGCCGGTGCCATGAAGGCCAGCGCACTGGAAGCCGACCGGAGGTTTTCCCAGGCACGGCGCCACCAGGGCAACGCTTCGGCCGGAAGGGCGTCCACCACCGCCATACACGTATCCTCCGTCTATTTGGAATCGAGGGGCGCCCGTTTCCACGATGCGCCCCTGCGGTCCATGCAGGCTATACAAAGAAGCCCCGGCGCATGACGCGCCGGGGCTTCAAGGGGGCAGGGCCTATTCCTCAATCTGCACGACGTCGCCCAGTTCGGCCTGCAACAGCTCGATGGCCTGCTTGGCCGCCTCTTCAGGCGTCAACTCGCCGTTCTCGGCCTTGACCATGAAGTCCCACAGGATGTCAAAGTAGGGGCCGAACTGCGGGTGGTTGGGCAGGTAGAAGTTGTAGTCCAGCATGTAGAGGGTCTCGGAGAGGAAGCGGTTGTTCTTGTACTCGGGGTAGTCCGCCTGGGACTTGAGGATGCCCAGGTGGGTGCTGCCCACCGCGTGCTTGGTGTTCAGCTCCGGCGTGGTCACCTTGGCCAGGACCGCGCAGGCGGCTTCCTGCTGCTCCTTGGTGGCCCCGGAGGCCTTCTCGGAAGTAATCATGTAGGCCAGGGGGTGGGACAGGGTCACGCCGGGCTTGCCGGGGATGCCGGTGGGCTGCAGGGCATAACCCACCCACTCGAAGAGGTAGTCTTCGCCGCCCTTGTCCTTGACGTAGTTCTCGGCCCAGTCGGCCCACTGCCAGATGCCGCCGTTCCAGAAGAGCACCTCACCGCTGGTCACCGTCTGGTGCCAGATGGACCACTCGGTGCCGATGTAGTTCTCGGGGGTGATGCCTTCTTCCACCACCCGGCGCTGGAAAGCGTACCACTTCTCAAGGGCACCCTTGTTCACCACCAGCTTGTCGGTCTCGGGGTCATACAGGCGGCCGCCATACGCCGCATAGTACTGGAGGAAGTCGCTGCCCTTGCGAGGCCGGTGCCAGTAACCGTAGCCGGGCTTCACCACGCCCTTCTCCACGGCCTCCTTGGCCACGGCAATCAGGTCATCCAGGGTGAATTCGCCCTTCTTGATTTTCTCGGGCAGCGCGGCAATTTCCTCGTCGCTCCAGCCCAATTCCTTCAGTTTCTTCTTGTTGAAGAACATGGGCCGGGCTTCCGTATCCTGCGGCACACCCCAAACCTTGCCGTTCCAGGTCACCGAGTTCCACAGGCTGTCAATCACATCGTCAAACTCGGGATATTTGTCTTTGCACCATCCAAATTCGATGATGTAACCCGCCTGAGCCCACACCGGGATGTCCTCATGGCCCGACAGGATGATGTGCGGCGCTTCACCCGCATCGGCGGCCAGGGTGAACTTCTTCTTGTAATCGGCCCAGCCTGCGGAGTCCAGCTCGGCCTTCACTTCCACGTTGAAGTCGGTGACCATCTTGGCCGCTTCGGGAAGCGCGTCGGCCCGCCAGTGCTCTACGTTGTTGCCTTCCGCCCAAGCCGTGATGAC
>WFVP01000027.1 GCA_015491595.1 Anaerolineales bacterium | reverse complement strand
GGGTGGTGGCCGCGGTTCCGGGCCGGGACAATCCCGACGAGATTTGGTATTTGATTCAGGACGACAAATGGGACTTTCGATACTATGCCCTGGCCCGCCATCTACGCCTGGTGGCCCCGGAAGAGGTATCCCCTCTTTCACCCCACGTTCCCGTGGCCGCCAAGCGCATCGTGGTGGATTTGCAGGCTCAGGTACTTCTGGCCTTTGAGTACGACCGTGTGGTCTTTTTGACCAAGGTGTCCACGGGTGCCCAATTCAGCACCGGAGACTACCGTACTCCTACCGGGGTGTACCTCACCGCGTACAAGCGGCCATCCCGGCACATGGCCCGCAACAACCGGGCCCGAAACGGCTATGACCTCCCCGGCGTGCCCTGGGTGTGTTACATCACCGAAGACGGCATTGCCCTCCACGGCACCTACTGGCACAATGACTTCGGTCGCCCCCGGAGCCACGGTTGTATCAACCTCAGCCCCCAGGCGGCCCGGTGGATTTACCGCTGGACCATGCCGCCGGTTCCCTACGAGCGGCAATGGGTCTACAACCCCCGGGAGGCGACTTTCGTTGAGGTGGTGGAGGCCTTCGTCACATGATGCGGCAACCGGTTTTCCAGGGTCTGGTGTTCGACGAGGAAGGCAACCCCGCCGAGGTGCGTTGGGTAGGCGGGGAGCCCTGTTACGTGGTCTACGACCCCTGGGGTATGGCCTATCATATCCCTTCGGAGCAGGTGGACCGGCAGGTGCTGGAACGCATGTATCGCCTGATGGAAGGCCATGAGGAAGTGCTGGCCCAGGCCGCGGCTCGCTTTCTGGGCCAGGAGGACCCCTTCACGCTGGCCGCGTTGCAGGAGCAGTTCCGCCATCTGGACCAGCACATGGAGGCCCTTTTGCAGGTGGGCCTGCCCGAAGACGCCCGTTACCTGCTGGGGATGATGGGCTTTCGGGTGGTCATCAACCACCATGGCGAGGTGGTGGAGGTCCACTTTCCCCACGAACCCATGGAGCCCGAGGAGGGGGACGAGGACTTGTAACCCGGGGTTTCACGCGCGGTCCGACAAGGCCCGAATCACGGCCTCCCGAACTTGAGGATGGGTTTCGGTTCGCCGGGCTTCCTCTAACGCCTTTCGGGCCTCCGGCGTGCCGATGCGTCCCAGGGCCCAGGCCGCGTGCTCCCGCACCAGGGGGTCGGGGTCATGGCGTAGTGCGCGGGTCAGGGCCGGCACCGCGCGCGGGTCCCCCAGGTTGCCCAAAGCCACGGCCACGTTGCGCAGGAACCCGCCGCGTTTCGCCCGGCGAAGGGGGGTTCCCTGGAACTTCCGGTTAAAGGTCTCCTCGTCCCACCCCATGGCTTCAATGAGGTCAACGAAAGTCTGGCCCGGTCGAGGGGCGAAGTCGGGGTCACCCTGGGGTTCGGCAAAGCGCTGGTTCCAGGGGCACACCATCTGGCACACATCGCATCCGAAGACCCAGGTGCCCATTTGGGGCCGCAGGTCTTCGGGGATGCTCCCGCGGTGTTCGATGGTCAGGTAGGAAATGCAGCGCCGCGCGTCCACCAGGCGCTCCTCGGGAAGAATGCATTGGGTCGGGCAGGCTTCGATGCACCGGGTGCAGGTACCGCAGTGGTCGGTGGGAAAGGGAGGATCGGGAGGCAGTTCCAGGGCCAGCAAAACCTCGGCCAGGAAGAAGTAGGAGCCCCCTCGGGGATGGATGAGGCAGGTGTGCCTGCCCACCCAGCCCAGGCCCGCTTTTTCCGCCAGGCCCGGCTCCAGAAGAGGGCCGGCGTCGGTATAGATGCGGTGGGGAACGGAGTGACCGACCTGGTCTTCCAGGTAGCGTACCCATCGGCGCAGCCGTTTGGGCAGGACCCGGTGGTAGTCCCGGCCCCAGGCATAGGACGCCACCCGACCGTACAGGCCTCCGTCCCGGGGCGGTGCCTGGGCTTCGGGAGACCAGTAGCGAATACCCAGGACCACGATGCTCCGGCATTCGGGCAGGAGGACCCGTGGGTCCCGGCGGGCTTCTCGCGCCCGGGGCGTGGCCATCCAGGCCATCTCCCCGTGATAGCCCTGAGTCAGCCAGGTCAGGTAGTGCTCGTAATGGTGTGGGAGGCCGGGAGGGGCCACACCGAAGAGTTGAAAGCCCAGGCGCCGGGCTTCCTGGCGCAGCAGGTCCTTGAGGCGGGCGGGCTCAGGAGGCCCGGTTCCGGCCTTTCCTGGTCGAGGCTGAGGCGCCATCGGGTTCGTATCCCCCGGCTCGCTCCAGGGCTTCGCAGATGCGTTTCACTTCTGCAGGTTTGAGCACCCGTCGCTTGAGTTTGGGTTTCAGGTAGGCCTTCAGGTCTTCCACCTTCATGGTGGGCACGGGCGCGTCCTCCACGTCCACCAGTTCCGCCTTGGGACTGGTGAAGACCAGGATGGGCTCCACCGGGGGCATCTGCTCTTCGTCTTCGTAGATTTCCTGCAGGACCTTGACCACAGCCTGGGTTTCGTCCTGGATTTCCAGGTCGGGGCGTCCCAGACCTTCCTGGGAGAAGATGCGCAGGTACCAGAGAAGAGGCCCCCCCGATTGCCGCCAGCGGCCCTTGCGGTAGGAAATCTTCCCTCGCTGGTACTTGGGGATGATGACCCAGATGCCCGCGGGGCCGACCAGCACGTGGGAGGCGGGCGCGACATAGTGGTACATGGTGTACTCCCGGGAAACGCCCTTGAGGGCCCGGTTGATGAGTTGGTCCACCCGGGGCATGCGTCCGTACCGGTTGCCGTAGTAGATGCCCACCTGGGTGATGAGGAACCCCAACAGGAGCGCGGCAAAGGCCCAGGGCGCCCAGGCCGGGTTCTGCTCCGCACCGAAGGTCAGATACATACCGCCGAAGAAGAGGATAAGACCGCCCAGGGAAGCCCACTTGGCGATGTTCAGGTAGCGTTTGAGGCGTTTTTCGTTCAGGACAATGCGCATGGATGTGCTCCTTTCGTGACAGAAGGAACGTGGAAGTTTCGAGGAGAGATTATACCAATGCTCTCATGAAGAAGGACGATTCCGGCAGTCCTCACCGGGCACGGGACCAAAATTCGCCGACGGCGGTCGGCCGACGGCCGTCAGCCTTTTTCTGCGGTCCTGTGCCCGGACAGGCCTACACGAGACATACGGAGATGGGAGAGCGGGCCTATCCAC
>WFVP01000026.1 GCA_015491595.1 Anaerolineales bacterium | reverse complement strand
TTTACGCGCCGGCGCCGGGGCGGGTGGTGCTGGCCCGTTCGCTGACCATCCGGGGGAATGCCGTGGTGCTGGACCACGGCTGGGGCGTGTACACCGGATACTGGCACATGTCCAAAATCGCGGTGGAAGAGGGACAGACGGTCGCCCCCGGCGATTTGGTGGGCTACGTGGGCGGCACGGGCCGGGTGACCGGACCCCATCTCCACTGGGAGCTTTGGGTCGGCGGCGTGCCGGTGAACCCGCTGACCTGGCTGGAAGCACCGCCCTTCCCTTGAGGGAACGCGCGATGTTCCTCCGGCATACACCTCCTTGGTTCCAGCAGGACTGGCTGGCCGCCCGGGCGCAGGCCACGCCGGAACGTCCGGCCCTCTACCGGGACGGGGAGGTCTGGACGTATGCGGACCTGGACCGGCAGGTCGACCAGGTGGCCCGGGGCCTTCGGGCGCAGGGGATGGGTCCTGGTCGTCGGGTGGCCTTTTGGCGCCTGCCCCGTAAGGACGCGCTGGTACTGGTCTGGGCCGTAGCCCGGGTGGGCGCGGTGTTGGTGCCCTTTCACGGGCGATGGACCCCGCGGGAAGGCCGGATGGCTGCTCGCGTCGTGGCTCCTCATCTCTTGGTGGTTCCCGAGGACGCGTCGGAGGCCCGGGCGATGGGGGTGCCGACGGTCTCCTGGGAGATGCTACGCGCGCCACAGGACCCCCGGGGGGCGTCCACGGAGGCGTCCGTGCCCCGCGCGTTGGGGGAGGTTCAGGGGGTGGTGTTCACTTCGGGTAGCACGGGCCGGCCCAAAGCGGCGACGCTCACCTGGCGTCAGCACTTTTGGAGCGCGTGGGCATCGGCCACGCGTTTGGGCCTGGAGGCCCGCGACGCGTGGCTGCTGACCCTGCCTCTGTACCATGTGGGTGGGCTGGCCATCCTGTGGCGCAGCGTGTTGTACGGCATTCCTGTGCTCCTTCCGCCTCAAGAAGGCTCCTTCGACCCGCAAGGGTGGTTGCGGTGGACCCCGCCTCGTCGTCCCTCGTTGATTTCCGTCGTCCCCACCATGCTCTACCGCATCTTGGAGGTGGGGATGACACCGTGGCCGGGGTTGCGGGTGGTTTTGGTGGGCGGCGCGGCCGCGCCCGAGACCCTGTTGGAAGAAGCCCTGGCCCGGGGATGGCCTGTGGCCCTGACCTACGGATTGACGGAAGCCGCCTCCCAGGTGGCCACCGCGCCGCCGGAACTGGTCCGACGAAAGCCGGGCACCGTGGGTCCGCCGCTGCTCTTCACCCGAGTCGTGGCCCGGGACGCTGCAGGCCGTCCCCTTCCGCCGGGGGAGGTGGGGGAAATCACCGTGCAGGGACCGACGGTGTTCCCGGGGTACTGGGGGAATGGGGAAGCCACCGCGCGGGCGCTGCGCGATGGCTGGCTCTACACCGGCGATGAAGGGTACGTGGATGAGGAGGGTCACCTGTGGGTGAAAGGCCGCGCGGCCTTCGCCATCAACACGGGCGGGGAGAAGGTGTATCCCCAGGAAGTGGAAAACGTGCTGCTGCAGCATCCTGCGGTGGCCCAGGCCTGTGTGGTGGGCCTGCCCGACGAGGAGTGGGGCCAGCGGGTGGCCGCGGCCGTGGTCCTGCGCCCCGAGCACCGGGTGACCGCGGAGGACTTGGCCCGCTTCTGCCGGAAGCATTTGGCGGGGTTCAAGGTGCCCCGTCGGTGGGTGTTCGTCGCCGAACTCCCCCGGACGGCCAGCGGCAAGCTGGACCGCCGAAAGGTTCAGTCCCTCTTTTGAGGCGAGGCGCTCCCGTGGCCCACAGGGTGCTCCAACAAGCGGTGCGCGGCCGCAGCCATGAGCGCGGCGCCGTAGGGGAGGACCTCCTCGTCGAAGTCGAAACGGGGGTGATGGTGGGGCGCGTCGAGGCCCTTGTCGGGGTTGCCGGAGCCCACGAAGAAGTAGCAGCCTGGCACCCGTTCCAGGAAGAAGGCCATGTCCTCCGAGCCCATGGTGCGCTCCGTCTGGATGACGGCCTCCGGCCAGACCTGTCGGATGGCTTCCTCGACCTGTTGGGTCACTTGGGGATGATTGACCACCGCGGGCGTGGATTCCACCCACTCGACGCGCGCCTCACACTGGAAGGCCCGGGCCATCTGCTCCGCCAGCTCCCGGACGCGGCGCTTCAGGTAGGCGCGGGTTTCGGCGTTGAAGGTGCGCAGGGTGCCCTGCAGGAAGACCTCCTCGGGGATGATGTTGAACGCGGTGCCGCCCTGCACCCGGCCGATACTGAGCACCGCGGGGTCCAGCGGGCTGACTTCCCGGGCCACCAGGCTCTGCAGGGCCACGATGAGATGCCCGGCTGCCGTCACCGGGTCCCGGGCCAGATGCGGCATGGCGCCGTGCCCGCCGCGGCCCCGTAGGTGGATGTTCACCTCGTCCGCCGCGGCCATCACCGGGCCGGGGGCCAGGCCCACCCATCCCACGGGCTTACCGTTCCACAGATGCAGAGCCAGGGCCATTTCGGGCGCGAAGCGGTCCAGAACGCCCTCGTGAATCATGCGTTCCGCGCCGCCCAGGCCCTCTTCGGCGGGCTGGAACAGGAACAGCACCGTTCCCGAAAGGGCCTCCCGGTGTTGAGCGAACATCCGGGCCACCGTCAGCAGGATGGCCATGTGGCCGTCGTGGCCGCACGCGTGCATCACGCCGGGGTTCTGGGAGGCATAGGGAACCTCGTTGGCCTCCTGGATGGGCAGAGCGTCCATGTCCGCCCGGAGGAGCAGCCGCGGACCGGGTTTCCCTGTGGATAGCACCGCCACCACGCCCGTTTCCGCGATGCCCGTGTGCACCTCCAGGCCCAGTTCCCGAAGCACTTGGGCCACCTTTTGGGAAGTGCGGTGCTCCTGGAAACCCAGTTCGGGGTGCATGTGGAAATCCCGGCGCAGGGCCTGGGACCAGGAGAAGAGTTGCCGGGCTTCGTCCAGCCAGTTCATGGATGACCTCCTATGACGTGGTTTGGGGATGCCCGAAGCGTCCCAAGAGGGGGTG
>WFVP01000025.1 GCA_015491595.1 Anaerolineales bacterium | reverse complement strand
ATGGTGGAGTGGTCCACGAAAATCAGGCCTGCCCGGGCCCCTTCCAGGATGCCTCCCGGCCCCAGGGCTACCTGTTCCACGTCCTTAGAAGTCGGTAGGTTGGTGATGACCACGTCCACCTGGGCGGCCACCTCCGCGGGGGAAGAAGCGGCTCGCGCGCCTTCGGCCACCAGTTCCTCCACCGGTCCCCGGGAACGATTGTGGACGACCAGGGGAAAACCGGCCTTCAGGATGTTCCGGGCCATGGGTTTCCCCATGGTTCCCAAGCCGATATAGCCTACACGCAACACGGCGTCACCTCCTGCGCCTGAATTCGCCCAACTACCGCAAGGTCAGGGGCAGGTAGGCCCGCCCCGCATACCGGGCCTGAGGGCCCAGGTCCTCTTCAATGCGCAGCAGTTGGTTGTACTTGGCCGTACGGTCACTGCGGGCCGGCGCGCCCGTCTTGATTTGCCCCATGTTGAGGGCCACCGCCAGGTCCGCGATGGTGGCATCCTCCGTTTCCCCCGAACGGTGGGAGGTGATGGTCCCCCAGCCCGCGCGCTGGGCCAGGGTCACGGCCTCCACCGTCTCCGTCAGGGTGCCAATCTGGTTCACCTTCACCAACAGGGCGTTGCAGGCCTGGAGGTCGATGGCCCGCCGCACCCGGTCGGGATTCGTCACCAACAGGTCGTCGCCCACCAACTGGACCCGGTCCCCCAACGCCCGATACAGGGCCTGCCAGCCTTCCCAATCGTCCTCGGCCATGCCGTCCTCGATGGACAGGATGGGGTACGTTTCCACCCAGCGTTGCCAGAAGGCCACCATCTCCTCGGAGGTCAGTCGGCGCCCTTCCCGGCGCAGGTGATAGGTGCGGGTTTCCTCGTCGTAGAGTTCCGAGGCCGCGGGGTCCAGGGCCAGCATCACCTGCTCGCCGGGACGGTAGCCCGCGGTTTCGATGGCCTGCAGGATGAGTTCCAGGGCTTCTTCGTTGGCCTTCAGCGGGGGCGCGAAACCGCCCTCATCCCCCACCAAGGTGGGGTAGCCTTTCTCCTTGAGAACCTTCTTGAGGGCGTGGTAGATTTCCGACCCCCACCGCAGGGCCTCGGCGAAGGAGGACGCGCCAATGGGCATAATCATGAATTCCTGCATGTCCGGGCCCTGCCATCCCGTATGCGCGCCGCCGTTGAGGATGTTCATCAGAGGGACGGGGAGCACGTGGGCCTGGACGCCCCCCAGGTAACGGTACAGGGGAAGGCCCAGGGCCTGGGCCGCGGCCTTGGCCACCGCGAGGCTCACCCCCAGAATGGCATTGGCCCCCAGGCGGGACTTGTTGGGCGTGCCGTCCAGTTCCAGCATCCGCAGGTCGATTTCCCGCTGTCGGGTCGCGTCCATGCCCACCAGGGCCGGCGCGAGGACCTCCCGCACATGGGCGACGGCCTTCTGCACGCCCTTGCCGTGGAAGCGCTTCGGGTCGCCATCCCGTAACTCCAGGGCCTCGTGCACGCCCGTGGACGCGCCCGAAGGCACCGCGGCCCGTCCCACGAACCCACCTTCTACGTACACCTCGACTTCAACTGTGGGATTCCCCCGAGAATCCAGAACCTCCCGGGCGTGAATGTGTTCGATTTTGGGCATTGGGTCACCTCCATGCAGGGACTGTCGATATTGTACCCCGTTCGGGAGGGGAGAAGGAAATTCGGAGGGCAACAGGGCAACCATGGACGCTGTTTCTGCCCCAGAGTTGCGCGAGACTTGCACAACTTGTTCGAAGGCATGATTGAGGAATAACCCGGCGATTCCATCACGGACCTCGGTTCTCCAAAGGGCATCCGATGAACGGGGGAAGGATAAGGTATACTATGCCTCAACAGTGGGGCAAGATGGACAGCCTTGGACGATGAATTCGTGTTCTGTCGCATAGCGCCAACATTGAGGCCACGAAGCAAAGGGATTTTACCCATCGTTCGAGACCGATAGCGCCCTTGTTGGGGATGAGGTCTTATGACTGCTTCATCTCTCATTGAATTCAAGAAAGCGATTGAGGCTTTCGCGGAGGCGGTTAAGCAAATTTCCGGTGCAGCCATAAGAGCGGAGGCCCATCCAGAAGAGCAACTAAAAGCTCCTCTCATTCGTCTGTTACAGCGGGTGGGTTCCATCTTGAACTTGCAAGTCCACGTTGTCCCGGAAGTCCAAGTAAGCCCCTTGCGTGTCCGTCCCGATTTGGGCGTATTGGTCAACGGTCTCATAACCGGACATATCGAACTCAAAGCACCCGGTAAAGGGGCCGACCCCTCTAAATTCACCGGTCACGACCGCGAACAATGGCGTAAACTGCGAAATCTTCCCAATCTGATTTACACCGACGGCAATGCATGGGCGCTGTACCGGAATGGGGAGCGCCAGGGGCCGATTGTACGCTTCGCTGGAGATGTAACAACCGAAGGCCGGCAGGCCCTCGATCCGCACGCTACACAAAAGATTTACAAGCTTTTCCAGGATTTCCTCTCACTGCTTGGGTGGAATGTGATGCCTACGGCGCGAAATGCGCGCGGTATCGACATCGTCGCTTACAGCCGCGACGGCAAGCGGTTCATTGGGATTCAAGTGAAGTCCCTCAGCAAGCGGGCACCTGTCCCTCTGGGCCGGACGCTGGATAACCTCATGGGGGATTTTTGGGTCATCGTCAACAGGGTGGTTTCCGAACCCACCGCTTTCATCCTCACCCCGGAGGAGGTCAGGCAACTGGCCCATCGGGGCGAGAAAGACGGACGTGTGTCTTACTGGCTCTGGCCCAGTGCGTACGAGAAGGACGAGTTTCGCAATGCCTGGTACCGAATCGGGCGGGGCGACGAGGAAGCTTGACCCGGCCAGGAAAAGGACAGATGGTCCTATGTCGAACGCCCCCAGCGCAAACCGTCCCAGCACCCCAACCCGCCTCCTGACTAAAGGAGTGCTGTATGTCTTGGCGGGGCTGGTGGCCTTATTCGTGATGATCAACGTGCACGAAATCGGGCACACTGTTTTGGCCCGGTTGTTGGGTGACGCCCGCGCTACCTACGCGTTATACCGCCTGCACCCCGACGGCCGGCTGGCCTGCATCGGATGCAACGTGTACCACGAAGAAGCCCTCTCCTGGGCGGGGAATGTGGCCGTCGCGCTGGGAGGGGTGCTGTTCACGCAAGGATTGGCCTGGGGACTCCTGAGATATGCGCAACAAGGGAAGGGCCACCGATGTGGATTCTTTTGTAAAATCCTCATAGGCGTATGTGGGTTCGACGCTTTGTTTCAGGGTCTGCAGGGCTTGCTTGCGGATATCGGACGACAAACAGGGTTGATGCGCGTCGATATGGCGGATTTCCTGTGGCTGCTCTCGGAAGGCACGGGCCTTCCGGATGCCACCCTCAAAGTGGGCTTTGGGCTGGCCTTGCTCCTATACCTCGGATGGTTTGCTTCGACGTTTAGGAAGGTAAGACAACTCAGGAGGGGAATGTAACGGTCGACGCTATCCTTCGCCTCCCAACCCCAGCAGCGCCCTCGTTAACCATTGGACACTTCCGCTGGCGTGGCCACCGAACCGTCCCACTATCCCAGCATCGTTCCTCTCCACGGTGACGTAAAGGGAAGGCGCATTGAGGATATCTCTTATTCAAGAATGGGTTGGAAAGGGGAGTTCCCCATGACGGCTCAAGTGCACGAAAAGCTCATTTATGAAGGAGAAATCTGTTCGATGGCCTTCTGTCCACCCCTGCCAATAGGGGACCCACGCATCCAAGAACGCCGTGACGACGAATTGGAGGCGTGTGACCCCATCATTTTCTCCACCGCGTGCTGGCGGCGCTACATCGCCACTTGGGAAATCCGGAACGGCCGTTTCTATCTGGTGGACATTGAAGGGCGATACAAACTCGTGTCCGATGGACCGGTCTTCGCCCACTGGTTCAGCGGCGTCCTCCGCATCCCTCGGGGGAACGTGCTGCACTATGTGCATATGGGATTTGCCACGCTCTACGAAGAAGAATGGCTCGTGAAAATCGAGAAGGGCATCGTTGTGGAAACCCAGGTAGTGAAACACCGGGATTCTACAAACCCGCCACCGACGCAAGATTGGGGAGACGTGTTCTCCTCTTCCAATCGGACATGAGGGGTACCACGTATGGGTTACATTGTCATCGTATGCGATATGTTTCACTTCGCCGACGATCCCGAGCACGAAATCTCGGTGCCCGGTTTTCCCACCCAGGAAGCGGCCATCGAGTATGCCCGCCGCCGAACCCGCAGCTCCTTGGAAGCCTTACGCCAGCCCGGTCAAACCCCGGAAGAACTCCGCAGCCTGTGGTACTCTTTTGGAGAGGACTGCCGCGTGGTAGGTCCAGAAGGTGTGGTTTACCGGGCCTCCGCGGAATTGAATGCCTTCATTTGCCAGCCTGTCCCCTCAGAAGATTGCGATTACCTCGGGTTCTACGAATCCCTCCTGCCTGAGGATTTCGCCCTCACGTGCGAGTGGGCGTCCGGTGCTGTGCCTCCACCTCACCACTACGAATACCGCATCACGTTGCGCCCTCGGAAAGCGCCGTCGCATTCCCGTCAAGCCCTGTATCCCCGCATGCAAGGTAACATCACCTTCTGGCCCGATTATCCCGGCCCCCAAGTACCTACATGGCGGGAAACGTTTGCCGTCTGGACGCGCGAAGCCCTGTGCGTGTACACCTTACTCCTTGAAGGCGGTTTCCTTGGGACCGCCCCTCTTGAAAAGGGGAAAACCGTGACGGCCATCGGAGGCGAAACCGCCGTCCTGGAGGTCACCGCCCAAGGCCGGACATGGCACATTTCCTCGGTCCAACTGCCCCCACAACATCGGGCTTTCCTCATGGAGAAGCTCATGCCCGCGATACGGGCAACGGTGCCGGAGGCTATATGGCGAACCCTGGAGGCCCGCCGACAGGCCTACCACCACGCAGGTAAAGGGGGATAAGCCAACTCAAGCCAAGCAACCCAAGACCAACCCTCAGCGCTCCCCCATCTGGTACAATTCCGCCAGACCCTGGGGAGGTGCGCGGTGGAGCGGCAGGACCCTTTTGCCCAGGAACGCCGCCGTATGGTGGAGGAGCAACTCAAGGCCCGCGGCATTCGGGACCGACGGGTGCTGGAGGCCATGCTCCAGGTGCCCCGGCACCTCTTCGTGCGCCCGGAGGACCGGGAATGGGCCTACGCGGACGGCCCTCTACCCATCGGCTTCGGCCAGACCATATCACAACCCTACATCGTGGCCCGTATGACGGAACTGTTAGGCCTCAAGGGCAAGGAAAAAGTCCTGGAAATCGGCACCGGATCTGGCTATCAGGCGGCCGTGCTGGCCCACCTGGCGCGGGAAGTCCATACGGTGGAACGCATCCCCGAACTTGCAAAACAGGCCCGAGAGCGCCTGAAGCGCCTGGGGCTGACCAACGTCCATGTCCATGTGGCCGACGGCACCCTGGGATGGCCCGCCGAAGCGCCCTACGACGCCATCCTGGTGACCGCGGCGGCACCGGAAATCCCCCAACCCCTTCTGGACCAGCTGGCTCCTGGAGGCCGCCTGGTCGCGCCCGTCGGTTCTCGAGGACTCCAGTATCTGGAGCGATGGACCCGGACCGACGGGGACTTCCTCCACGAGCGCTTCGAGCCCGTGGCCTTCGTGCCCCTGGTGGGAAAATACGGATGGCATCCGGGCGAGTACGGGAACACTGAATCTCCGGCTGGGTAGTGACGCGAGGTCCCCATGCGCTTCGACGTGTTCACCCTGTTCCCCGAAGTGTTCGAACCCTACCTCAGTGTGAGCGTCCTGGGCAAGGCCCGGGAAAAGGGTCTGCTGGAGGTGCACCTGCACAACATTCGAGACTGGGCCACGGACAAGCATCGCACCGTGGACGATGAGCCTTACGGCGGGGGCGGGGGCATGATTATGAAACCCGAACCCATCTTCGCCGCAGTGGAAGACGTTCTGGGACGGCCGCCCCAGGCCCCGGTCATCCTGCTTACCCCGCAGGGACGCCTGTTCACCCAAGACGTGGCCCGGGAGCTGGCCCAGCACCCCCGGCTGGCCCTCATTTGCGGCCGTTATGAAGGCATCGACGAACGGGTACGGCAATACCTGGTTACCGACGAAATCTCCATCGGCGATTACGTGCTCACCGGGGGCGAGCTCCCGGCCCTGGTGGTCATCGACGCGGTCACCCGCCTCATCCCCGGCGTCCTGGGAGACCCCGACGCGCCCGAGGAAGATTCCTTCGCCCAGGGATTGCTGGAATACCCCCACTACACCCGCCCCGCGGTGTTCCGCGGCTGGGAAGTCCCCGAAGTGTTGCGCTCCGGGGACCACGCCCGCATCGCCCGCTGGCGCCGCGAGCAGGCCTTGAAACGCACCTGGGAACGCCGACCCGACCTCATCGAGAAAGCCAAACGCGAAGGA
>WFVP01000024.1 GCA_015491595.1 Anaerolineales bacterium | reverse complement strand
ATGTTCCTCCAACGCGCGATTTCGTCTATACAACCTGATAATCGGTCAACGTGATGTTGTAAGGGCGGTACCCAAGTCGCCCTCACCGACGAGCCTGGGCACGGCCTTGAGGTCCGTTACGACGCCTCCGTATCCCTTGGTGTGTCCGGGGTCGCGGAATCCTGTTCGAACACGTCCTCCTGCGCCTTTCGCTCTCGTTCCGCTCGCAGCATCTCAAAGAGCTGTTCCAAACGCTGGGCTCGTTCCGGTGTGTCGTCCCAGTGAAACCGAAGACGGGGAAAGGTGCGCAAGGGAATGCGTTGGGCAAGCAGGGTGCGCAGGAACCCTTTTGCCCGTTCAAAACCCTGAAGGATGTCCTGCTTGCGCGAGGAGTCCAGGGAGGAAATGTAAATATCCGCGTAGGCCAGCTCGCGGTCGACTTCCACATCCGTAACGGTCACCCCCTGCAAACGCGGATCGGCCACCTCGTAGAGCAGAATCTCCGAGAGCTCTTCCTTGATGCGCTCTTGGATGCGCAGCAATCGGCGTTCCGATACGGCCATGTTACCCTCCTCGTGCACCCTACCGGTTGCACGATAAGCATACTCACCTATAGCCGCATGTCAATGGCCCCCATGCCCTCCACACCACCTTTCCACATCTCCCGTTGAGTTGCCCCTATTTTGCCAGATTTTCCCGAAAATGACCAAATCGCTTAGGGACTTTTGCACATTTACGAAAAACGACCCATTTACTCACCCTCAGGGGGCCGGGGCTTCCTGCCAGGGCTGGGCGTACCAGCGCAGGTACTCGTGCACGTGGCGCTGCCAGTACAGGGCGTCGTGCCGTCCCACGTTGAAGCGCCAGATGTGGGGAATGCCCTTTTCGGTCAACAGGGCCTCGAATTCCCGGGCGCTGAGCAGGATTTCCTCCCGGTCCCCATCGCCGATGTCCAGGTAAATTCGGGGCCATGCGCCGGGGGGAATCGCGTCCAACCATCGGCCCACCTGCAGGCCATCTCCCGCGAAGACGGGCGGACTGTGGCCGCCGATGGCCCCAAAGGTCGTCCAGTGGAGCAGGCCCAGGCGGATGGCCCAGGCCGCGCCCCGGGAGATTCCCCCGATGGCCCGGTAGCGGGGACCCGGGAGCAGGCGGTAACGGGCCTCCAGCCAGGGTAGCGCGTCTTCCATCAGGGCTTCGTCGAACCCCGATTCCGGGGGGAGTTCCCAGGACGTTTCCCGGGGCATGAAGACCACCATGGGGGGGAGCACCCCCGGAGGCACCAGGCGGTCCAGCAACTCGTCCACCCCCAGGCGATCCCATTGGGCGTCGGTGAAGTTCTGGCCGTGGAGGAGCACCAGCAGGGGATACGCCCGTTGGGATTGGGCATAGCAGGGCGGCAGGTAGAGGCGTCCTTCCAGGGAAGTCCGCAGGTGGCGTGTGGGAATGGACACAGGGACCATGTCCCCGCCCATCCACAGGCACAGGGGAGGGGAAGGGTTTCGGGCTGCCAGGAGCGCCACGAGTCCCCACCATATCCAACGACCTAACGCACGCGTCGTTGCCATTCTTCGTGCAGGCGGAGTTGCGTGATGTCATCGTCGGGCGCCATTTGCAAGAAGGCCCGCAACAGACGGTGGAACATCCGGGGATGTTCCAGCATAGGGAAGTGGGCCGCCTTGGGGATGACCAGGAGATGCCGCTGGGGCGCCGGCGGCAGATGGGACTGGGCGTTCTCGTCCGGAGGCGGTACCAGGGGGTCCTGTTCGCCGTAGAGGAGCAGCCAGGGTTGCCGGAGGGGTTGGGGAGGCACGTCCCAGAAGGCCTGGGACCAGGCCAGGCTTTCCCGGAAGGATTCGAGGGGGGTGTGGGCGATTTCGTCTCGGGCGACCTGGATTTCCTCGGAGGGAGGACCCACGAACAAGCGGGAGGCCATCTGTTGGGGTGTGGCCTTGAGCCATCGCGCCAGCGGGGCGCCATTCCAGGGCAGCGCGATGGTGAGCACTTTCTCCACCTGGTCGGGGAATTTCCACGCCAGCTCCAGGGCCAGCAGGCTGCCCAGGCCGTGGCCCACCACGATGAAGTGGTCGATGCCCAGCAGGTCTAGGAAGCGCACCACAGCCTCCTGGGCCTGTTCCACCTGGAAGGGAATGGTGCCCTGGTCCAGGTTCGTGCTACCGCCGAAGCCGGGGAGGTCCATCGCGTACGCCCGGTGGCGCAGGGCGGCTTCTTCCATGCTCAACAGCCAGTACCGCCATGAGCCAAACCAGGAATGCAAGAACAGTACCGGGGGCCGGCCCCGTCCCAACACTTCGTAATGCAAGAGGAGCCCATCGGGCAGAAGAATGGCGCTCATGGCTTCGCGTCAACAAAGGGGGCGATTTCCTTCAACAGCTCTTCCGGGGAGAAGGGTTTGACGATGTACTTTTCTGCCCCGGCTTCCAGACCGGTCTGGACCTCGCTGTCCTGTCCTCGGGCCGAGAGGAAGATGACGGGGATGTGCGCGGTGCGGGCGTCCTGTTTCAGCAGGCGGCAGGCGTCATACCCGTCCATGTGGGGCATGCGCACGTCCAGGATGACCAGGTCGGGCATCTCCCTCCGCACGGCCTCGACTGCCTGAGCCCCATCGGGCACGGCCACCACCCGGTGACCTGCCAGTTCCAAGATAAACACCAAGAGCTCCCGGATGTCTTTTTCGTCCTCTGCGACGACGATTGTGGCCATCACGTCCTCCCTTCAGGGAAGGGTTCCTGTCCGGTGTAAATGGGGATGGTGAAGAAGAACGTGGTTCCCTTTCCGGGAATGCCTTCGCTTTCCAGCCAGATGCGTCCTCCCTGCATTTCCACCAGCTGGCGCACAATGGGCAGCCCCAGGCCGGTTCCGGGCGAGGCCAGCACCAGGGGATGATGACCGCGATAGAAGCGCTCGAAGACCTTGTCCTGGTCCTCGGGGGCGATGCCGATGCCCGTGTCCTGCACCGCCACGACCACGAAGTTGTCGTCGTAACGGCGGGCCCGCACGGTGATGGTGCCTCCGTCGGGGGTGTACCGGATGGCGTTCTCCAGCAGGTTGGCCAGGATTTGCTCTGTGCGCTTCGGGTCGGCGTAGACGGCGGGCAGAGGGGATTCGATTTCTTCCTGGAGGTCCAGGTGGCGCTTCTCCTTCTGGATGCGTCGTCGAAAGTCCCGCACCACGTCCCGCAACAGGGATTCCAGCTCCACCTTCTCGGGTTCGATGCGAATGCGTCCGGCCTCCAGCCGGGAGAGGTCCAGCAAATCGTTCACCAGGTTGACCAGCCGGTCGGAGTGGTTGCGGATGATGGTCAGGAAGTGCTTCTGCCGGTCGGTCAGCTCGCCCGTCATCCCTGCCAGGAGGACTTCCACGTAGCCCTTGATGGCCGTCAGGGGCGTTCGAAGCTCGTGGCTGACGTTGGCCACGAAGGCGGACTTCATCCGGTCCACTTCGATATGGTGGGTGATATCCCGAATCACCGAGACGGTGCCCAGGAACTCCTGTTTGAGGAACACGGGGGCCAGGCGTACGGAGAGCACCCGACCGCCCTCGGTTTCGATTTGGGTTTCCGCGACTTCGTTTTGATAGGCCGTGGGGTCCTGATACCACAGCTGAATGGCGTCCATCCACTGGGCCGCAGCGGGTCCGAAGATGCCCAGGAAGTGGTCCAGGGGACGTCCCAGCACCTGCTGTGCGCGGATGTTGAGCAGGCGTTCCGCGGAGGGGTTCAGCAGGGTGATGGTGCCATGGGCGTCGGTGACCACGATACCGTCGGCCACGGAGTCCAGGATGGCCTTGGCCCGCTGGGCCTCGATTTGCTGTTGTCGGAACAGGGCCCCCAGGTTTTCCGCCTGTTCCTGGATGATTTCGAAGAGCTCGGCGTTCTGGATGGCGGTGGCCATTTGCATGCCGATGGTCTGGAGCATCTCCACGTCGTCCACGTCCCAGGTGCTGGGGGCCTCTCGCAACAGCACCAGACCTCCCAGGCTCTCGGCACCGATGAGCAGGGGCACGGCAATCAGGGACCCGTACCGGCGTCCCAGCAGGGTCCACCAGGGCTCCAGGGGTTCGGGATAGTGGTCGGTGTCGGGGATGACCAGGGGGACCCGTTCCCGCAGGAGGACCCGGGCCACGGTGTCCTCCCGGGGAATGGAGGTGGGCTCACCGCCATACGCGGGGCGCTTGTGCCCGCGACCGGCCCGCCAGTACAGGTGCTCCTGGTCCGCGCGGGTCACCACCACCAGGGCCTGCTCCACGGGGAGTTCGTCGACCAGGGTCTCCAGGGTGCGGTTCAGAATTTGGTCCAGGTCCAGGCTCCCGGCCAGCTCGGCAAAGGCGTGGGCCAGGAGCTGCGCGCGGCGTCGTTCCTGTTCCAGGGCTCGGGTGCGCTCCCGGACCCGGCGTTCCAGGTCCTGGGTGAGGCTCTGGGAAATCTGGTAGAGCTGGGCGTTGTGCAGTGTGGTGGCCAGCTGGCGGGCCATGGTTTGGGCCAGGTGTTGCTCCTCCGGCGGAAAGGCCGTTTCCCGCTCCACCCACAGGAAGCCGTGGAAACGGTCCTCCTGGCCCACAGGCAGCAGGAGCAGGTAAGGGGTATGGCCATTGCCGGCCCGAAGCAGCCCCTGGACCCGCTCATCGCGCGTCGGCTGCAGGATGGCGAGGGCCTGTCCTTGCTTGAGGATGCTCAGCAGCGGTGCCACCTCGGTGGCGGAGGGAGCGGGCAGGGGCGCCGTTCCCTCGGGAATCTGGACCACCGGGCGCAGGGAGGCCTGGCCGTTCTCCTCGTAGGCCCAGGCTTGGGTTCGTTGGGCCCGGAGGGCTTCGTGGATGTGCTGGCTGGCCAGGCGCCACAGCGCCTGGGGGTCCAGGGTCTGGGTGAGGGCTTCGGAGAGGCGGTACAGGGCTTCCAGGTAGTGGGTGCGCTGCTGGAGGGTGACCCGGGTTTGATGGGCTTCCTGGAAGGCCTGGTTGTACGAGAGGAAGTCGGCCAGGGAGCGGGCGAAGCGCGTCCCCATGCGGATTTCGTTCCCCAGAAAGCCGTAGGGAACGTCCCGCTCCACCATCAACACGCCCATGAGCCGTCCGGTGGCCTCTTCGAAGACGGGCAGGCTCAGGCAGCTATGGGAGGGCGAATCCTGGGGGTGGATTTCGGGCAGCAGGCGGCCCGTGGGCATCCACACGGGTCGGCGGGTGGTCTGCAGGGTTTGGAGCAGGGGATGGTCCTGCAGGTGGAGGCGCGTGGCCATGGCGACCGCACTGTCTTCCATGCCCCGCACGGCCCGCAGGACCAGGACATCGCCCTCCCGCATCCAAGCCGTGGCCCGGTCGTAGGGCAGGATGGTGCGCAGGATGTCCAGGGCGGTGCTGAAGAATTCCTCCGGCGCGGTGGTCAACAAGCGAGGGAAGGCATCCAGCGCGCCTGCAATGGCGCGCGCGAAGGCGCTCCATCCTGCCAGCACGTGCCCCAGGAACCGGTAGGGGCGCAGAGCGTCCTGCCAGGCTTCGGGAGCGGGCGGGCGGAGCTCCGCGTCGGGCTCCCAGGCGTCAAAGGAGAAAACGCTGGCGGCTTGCGGCCAGGGAAGGATGAGGGTGCGTTGGGGGAGCTGGGGTTGGGCCCCGCGAGCCTGTTCGTACAGGTCCGCCCATTGAGGCTGGGAGAGGAGAAAAATCTGCCACTGGCTTCGGTCCAGGATGCGGGGTTGTAGGGTTTCCAGGGCTAGGCCCCAGGGGGAATCGGGCTCCAGGGGCACGTCCAGGAAGACATCGGGGTGCTGGAAGCCCCAGGCGGTCTGGAAACGCAAGGGGCCTTGTTGGCCTCCGCTGCACCAAAGGGACACGGCCTGGGCGCCGGGTACCAGCTGGCGCACGTCCTGGAGGAGGAGGTGCCAGGCGTAGGGTCGGGTTTGCGCGTCCAGAACCTCTTTCGGTTGCGGCATGGGTCAGATATCCCTGCGGCGGGCTTCCGCGGCGATTTCCGTCACTTCGCGAATGTCCGCGAAGTCGTAATCCCGGGCCATGACCACCCCGATGGCCAGGGACATCAAGGGGACATGACGCTCCACCCCGTCCTCCTGGCGCAGGACGAGGTAGCCCCGTTGCCGGTCCCGGAAATGGTAATGACTCTGGATGCTCTCCCGGAATCGGGTTTTGAGTTCGTTGCGCAGTCGGGGCGCCCGGTCGGGGCTGGTGATGATGACGAAGTTCGCATCGCCAGGGTGGCCGATGAAGTCCTCGGGTCGGCCCAGGTCGTTGACCACCTGATTGAGCAGGCGGGCGGTGAAGCGGAGCACGTCGTTGGCGGCCATGAAGCCGTAGACCTCGCGGAACTCGTGGAAGTACTGAATCCAGATGTCCAGCAGTGCCCAATCCTTTTCATGGAGGATGCGTCGCAAGTATTCCTCCAGGGCCCGTCCCGAGGGCAGGCCCGTGCGGGGGTCGGTCATGCGCTCCCGTTCCACCCGTTCCAGGGTGTTCTTGACCCGCAGGCGCAGCTCTTCCATGTCGAAGGGCTTGGTGATGTAGTCGTCCGCGCCCATTTCCAGGCCCTGAAGCCGGGCGTCCCGTTCGTCCCGCTGGGTGAGGAAGATGACGGGGACGTGGGACGTGCGCAGGTGGGAGCGAATCTCCCGGAAGACCTCATATCCGTTGATGTCAGGCAGCATGATGTCCAGGATGATGAGGTGGGGGATTTCCCGACGGCTCTTCTCGATGCCCTCCTGTCCTCGGGAGGCCACTTCCACGTCGTAGCCCAGTTTGCTGAAGTACAGTTGCAACATGTTCGCGATGTCGGGGTCGTCTTCCACAATGAGCAATCGGGCGCGCTCCATGAGCACTCTCCTCTCTCAGGTAGGTTAGACGGAAACCATGCTGCGCAGGCGTTGTTCAAACCTCTCGCGGAAGGATGCGATGCGTTCTGTGCCCACTCGGTGACCAAAACTATACCACGACGCCAGTTGAAAGCCGTGGTTCGCGGCCCAAGCGCGTATTTGTTCCACTTTGTCGGGGTCGATTCGTTTTCCTAAAGTATAACACTCGAAGCGCTTTTCCAGGGCCAGAATCATGGTTTCGGCCATGCAGGCGTAGGCCAGCTTCCGGGGCAGCCCGAAGCGGAAGCCGAAGTCCACGGGTCCGGGCACCTGAATCAGGCCGCCGTCCAGCACCAGGTACTCGGGATGGCGGCCCAGGCGCCGGGTCGCGTCGCGTGGCAGGGCCATGTCGATGACCACCGTTCCGGGTGTCAGATGCTCGGGGCGCAGGACCGCGAAGGGCGCGCTGGTGGCGCTGATGACCAGGTGGGCGTGGCGCAGGTCCGCGAGGTCGGTGCTGGGGGTGACCCGAGCCCGGGGTGCGTGGGCGTGAATCTCCTCCTGGACCCGGCCCAGAGCGCGAGGGCGCCGGGCCAGAATCCACAGATGGCCCACCCGCGGGGCGAGGCGCAGGGCTACCCCGCGGCCGATGCTTCCCGTGGCCCCCACCACGGCCACGTGCAGGTCCTGCAGAGGCACTTCCATCTTTTGGGCCACGTCCTCGGCCAGCATGACCGCCGAGGCCACCGTGTAGGAGTCCCCGGTGGTCACCGGGATGTCCAGTGCCCGGGCGATGGTGACCCCCGCGTCGCCGATGGCCGAAGTGAAGGCCCCCAGTCCCAGGATGTCCGCACCCAGGCGTTGAGCCAGCCGTCCCGTCTGGATGATTTTGCGATAGGCCCGCTCCAGGGGCAGGGTGCGCATGCGATGGGCTGTCAGCGGGCAGGCCAGCAGGTAGCCCTGGAGTTCCTCCCCCGTGGCCTGGGACACGATGCCGCGGGGTCGGGAGAGGTAAACCGGCGGGAAATAGGCGGAGAAAAAGTGAATCGCCCGCTCCGAGAGGATGCGGGCCAGCCTGGGGAACTTGCGGGCAACGTCCCGTTTGGGGTCAATGGGGTGTACGATGAACGCGAACGTACTCATAGGGCACCACCCACCTTTTGGGTCGGACTCATGGCACCTTGGGTCTCTTCTTCTCCCTCACGGGGGTACATGCGCACATGCCGATGGTCCTGTAAGCGGTGGTGGTCACTGTCCTCGTAGTGCACATCCTTCGTGATGACATGCCGGTCTTCGCGAGCGATGAGCACCACGTCGGATTCGATGGTCCGGGCCGGGTAAATCACGAAACCCGAACCGATGCGGACGTTGTGGCCGACGCATCCGCCCAGGACGATGTAGGGCGTCTCCTCCAACCGGCCTTCCGCGT
>WFVP01000023.1 GCA_015491595.1 Anaerolineales bacterium | reverse complement strand
CTTCTAAGCCTTGCTCATCTTGCCCCATGATGTTGACCGTACCGTCTTCATCGATGTAGATGGTGGTCTCGGTTTTCTCCATGATGTCTTTTATGATGCGCCCTCCTGGACCGATGACTCTTCCTATCTCTTCTTTGGGAATCACAACCTGCAAGATTTTGGGGGCGTATTTTGAGAGTTTTTCTCGTGGATGTTTGATGATGGTTTGCATAAAGTCAAGAATGTACAGGCGGGCTTCTTTGGCTTTGTCAAGAGCCTCTTTTATTACCTCATAGGGAATCTGCAGCCTCTTCTGGTCCATCTGGATGGCGGTGACACCGTCTCTTGTACCTGCAACCTTGAAGTCCATCTCTCCATAGAAGTCTTCTACCTCAACGATATCGGTAAGAAGCCTAAAATTCGTGAAGGTTTCGTCTCCGATGACACCGATGCTTATACCTGCGACAGGTTTCTTTATCGGAACCCCTGCTGCCATAAGCGACAAAGATGAAGCGGTTGCCGAAGCCATAGAGGTAGAACCTGAAGATGAAACCACCTCACTTACCACCCTTATCATGTAAGGAAACTCTTTCTGAGAAGGAATCACGGGCAAAAGCGCCTTCTCCGCAAGGGCACCATGCCCTATTTCACGTCTTCCGGGGTATGCACGAAGCCTTCCGGGCTCTCCAAACCCATAAGGAGGCGAATAATACTCGTGGATAAACCGCCGCTCTTGTTCCCCGGTCATCTCATCAAGCTGAAGTTGCCGAAGCAGCGACCCCAAGGTCGTGGTCGTAAGCACCATGGTATCCCCACGCTTAAAAAGGGCTGAACCATGTACACGGGGCAAAAGGTCGATTTGGGCGGAAAGATTTCGGATTTCGTTTTTCCAATTCGTTTCCTAAGGTTTCACGTGAAACCTCAGGAAGCATCCCACCACATATGGGTGAACCCGCGGTTTCACGTGAAACCTTAAAGGTCGGCAAAGGCAGTATAATAAACCCATCCTAACCCGGGGACATCCTGGGAAACCAAGGAAGATCCATCTATGGGACGTTCCCGCAAACGGCGCACCCGTACCAGTCCTTTTGGCTCACCGGGGCGCCGCAGCCACGATGCTTCCCCCTTCTACGGAAGCCGCCTCTACTCCGGCCTTCCCCAGGAAAAAAACGTGCCCTACCAGGAAACTCCTCTTCCCCCTTCGGTGCGCAACCGCATTTTCTGCAAGTCGGCCGAGGATATGAGGGAACTCCCCGACCACAGCGTCCATCTGGTGGTCACCTCGCCCCCTTACAACGTGGGCAAGGAATACGACCAAAACCTTACCCTGGAGGAATATCGAGCGTTCCTCCGAAGGGTATGGAAGGAGGTCTATCGAGTCCTGGTGCCCGGCGGCCGGGCCTGTATCAACGTGGCCAACCTGGGCCGGCGGCCTTATATTCCCCTCCATGCCTTCATCCTCCAGGATATGCTGGAGCTCGGATTCCTCATGCGCGGGGAAATCATCTGGAACAAGGCCGCCTCGGCCAGTGCCTCCACCGCCTGGGGAAGCTGGCGTTCGCCCACCAACCCCACCTTGCGGGACGTGCACGAGTACATCCTGGTCTTCTGCAAGGACACCTTCCGCCGGCCCAACCCCGACGGTCGGGTCGTCACCATCTCCCGGGAAGAGTTCCTCGAGTACACCCGAAGCGTGTGGACCTTCCCCGCCGTCCCTGCCCGCAAAATCGGCCACCCTGCACCCTTCCCCGTGGAGCTGCCCTATCGCTGCATCCAGCTGTACACCTTCGCGGGAGAGGTGGTGCTGGACCCCTTTATGGGGAGCGGTCAGACGGCCATTGCCGCCCTCAAGGCCGGACGGATTTTCGTGGGTTATGAGATTGAAGAGGCTTATGTCCACCTGGCCCAACAACGCATCGCCGCCTTTCTATCCGAAATGAGCAATTCACTTGACCCGTAAGCTCGGCCTCTTGTATCCTCTATAATGTCTGAAAACGAATCACTTGCTCCTATGGGAGAAACCCATGGCTTCACGATATCTCGATTGGTTCCGGCAGGCCCAACGGGACCTGGAACAGGCTCGACTTTCCATGCAGGCCGGGCACCATGAATGGGCGTGTTTCGCGGCCCAGCAAGCCGCGGAGAAGGCCGTCAAAGCGTTGCATCTGGCCCTGGGCCAGGATGTATGGGGGCATGTGGTGGCCAAACTGCTCCAGGCCCTTCTCGAGAGCATTTCGGTGCCGCCGGAACTCATTGAAAAGGCACGCGTGCTGGATGGCTACTATATTCCTCCCCGCTACCCCAATGGCCACGCGGAAGGCGCGCCCTTCGAGCACTACGGCCCGTTGCAGAGTCATCAAGCGGTAACCTTTGCCGAGGAAATTGTGGCCTTCGTGCAGGCCCATCTTCCCCGAGAGGAAAGGTAGATGCCCGTGCGTCCCCTGTCCTCCGGTCTGTTGCGCTGGCCGGCGCTGGAAGAAGTCGAAGCCGCGCTGCAGGAATGGGCCCGGGAAATCGCCCGGACGCATCCCGAAGTGGTTCGGGTGGGCTTCTTTGGTTCCTACGCCCGAGGCGATTGGGGGGTGGGCAGCGATTTGGACGTGGTCATCCTGGTGACGGCAACCGACGCGCCCTTTTCCCAACGGGCGGTGAAGTACCCTTACGAACGCCTGCCCGTGCCCGCAGACGTGCTGGTGTACACGCCGGAGGAGTGGGAAAGCCTGGACACGGCCTTTGCCCGACAAATGCGCCGGGAGGTACGCTGGGTTTATTCGCGAGACTCCAGGGTCGAAAACCCTTTGTAAGGGGAGGGTGTCCATGAATACCATCTTTTGGGTGGTTGTCCTTGTGGTCATCCTGGTGTTGCTGATGTGGTTTGCCCGGCGATTCGGCCAGCCCGAATTCGCATACCCCATGACCTCGGAGCCTCTGAAGCACGAAACGGTCGAAGACGATTTACAAGTCATCGAAGGCATTGACCCGGCATTGGAACAGGCCCTCAAAGAAGCGGGCATCCGCACCTATCGAGACCTGGCCAAGAAGACACCGAAGGAATTACAGGCCATCCTGGATGCCGCGGGAATCGCCCACATCAGCCATCTCCAGACCTGGCCGGAGCAGGCTCGACTGGCCGCCGAAGGACGATGGGACGAGCTCAGAGCCTTGCAGGCAACCCTCAAAGGCGGTATACGCAAAAAGCGTTGATTATGGAGGCGCCAAAATTATATCGTGGAACGCTTAGACCTGAACGGAGCTTTCCAACCAAGGAGGTGGACATATGTTACACCCCGACCGCATTGTACGCACCATCTGCCCCTACTGCGGCGTAGGGTGCAATATGGACCTGTACATCAAGGACGACTACATCTACCGGGTGGAAGCGCCCTGGGATAGCGTGGTCAACAACGGCTGGCTGTGCGTCAAGGGGCGCTTCGGCCTGGATTTCGTCTACCATCCCCACCGCATCACCGTACCCCTGATGCGCAAGACGCGCCAAAAGGCCGGCCAGCGCACCCCGGCCCGGGGCATGGACGATTGGGTGGAGGTCTCCTGGGACGAGGCCCTGGATTACGTGGCCGACCGTTTAGTGGAAATCTACCGGGAAAGCGGCCCCGACGCCCTCGCGGCCTACGGCAGCGCCAAAGCCACCAACGAGGATAACTACCTGCTCCAAAAGCTCTTCCGGGCCCTCTTCGGCACTCACAGCGTGGACCACTGCGCGCGGCTGTGTCACTCCGCGAGCGTGGCCGCGCTCCAGGCCTCCATCGGCTCCGCGGCCATGAGCAACACGGCCAAAGAGGTGCTGGAAACCGAAGTGGCCCTGGTCGCGGGGTCCAACACCACGGAGAACCATCCCATCATCGCGCTGCACATCAAACGCGCGGTGCAGGAAAGGGGCGTGAAACTCATCGTGGCCGACCCGCGGCGCATCGAGTTGGTGGACTTCGCCCACCTGTGGCTCCCCCTGCGGCCCGGCACCAACGTGGCCCTGTTCTCGGCCATGGCCCACGTCATCATCAAGGAAGGCTGGTACAACGAAGCCTTCATCCGGGAGCACACCGTGGGCTTCGAGGAGTTCGCGCGGGCCATGGAGAAGTTCACCCCCGAATTCGCCGAACAGGTCACCGGCGTGCCCAGGGAGCGCATCGTCGAGGCTGCGCGGCTCTATGCCCAGGCGGAGCGGGCCATGCTCTTCTGGGGCATGGGCATGACCCAGTTCGCCTTCGGCACCGCGAGCGTGCTTTCGTTGGTGCATCTGGCCCTGCTCACCGGCCACGTGGGCAAGCCGGGCACCGGCCTCAACCCCCTGCGGGGCCAGAACAACGTGCAGGGCGCGTCGGATATGGGCGTGCTCTCCTCGGTGTTCCCCGGCTACATGAAGGTGACCGACCCCGAGGCCGCGGCCCACTGGGAAAAGGTGTGGAACCTGGAACCAGGCTCCCTGCCCCTCAAGAACGGTCTTACGGTCACGGAA
>WFVP01000022.1 GCA_015491595.1 Anaerolineales bacterium | reverse complement strand
GGGTTAAATCCGGGGACAACAGGGCATCCAGGAAATTGCCGTCCCGGTCGTACACGAACACCGCGTGCTGGAGCCGGTCGCTCACGTACACCCGGCCCCAGGCGTCGGTGGCCAGGTACACGGGGACCCGTTGGGGAGACGTCGTTCGAGGCGGCGCGAAGGAGAACAGGAAGTTTCCCTCCGGATCGAAGACCTTAATCAGCCGCTCTCCGGCGCTCTCGGCCACGTAAACCCGGTCCCCTTCCGGCGACAGGGCCACACCCACGGGTTCGTCCACGCCGTAGATGGAGAACAGGTAATGGGGCGGGTAATTCGCCTCCACGGGCACGGGTACCAACTCGGGCAGGGGTTCCGGCTTCTGCAGGTAGCGGATGAAGAGGTACACCGTGCCACACAAACAGAGAAGGAGCAACACCAGCAACAAGAGGAGCAAGAGCAACTGGCGCCGCCGCGCCTTTTCCTCTTCCTGCGTGGCGCCCCGAAGGAGTGAACCCGGGGACGAAGGCGATTCCTCGGCCTCAGGGGATGGCGCGTTCGGTCGCAGGTTTTCGGTGTCCTGACGCTCGCTCATGGAGTGCCCTCCTTTTGCTGGGTCTTCAGAGCTTCCAGCTTCGCCTGCACCCGCCCGTACACATGCTGGATGGTGAAATCCTCCGGATTCAAGGAGTAGGCCTGTTCCAGCGCCTTCAGGGCGTCCTCCAGGTTCCCCATGGCCTCATACGTCATCCCCAGGCCCAACCACACCGGCGCGAAATCAGGCAGCTGCTCCGCGGCCTCCTGCAAGCGGGACAGGGCGGTCTCGTAGTCCTCCTGGCTGAAGGCCACCATGCCCCGGGCGTAGAGCACGTGAGATGGCTTCTGCAGGAGCTCGTAGCACTCCGCCATGCCCTGGTAGGCTTCGGTGAAATCGGGGACCAGGCGCACAGCCCAATGGTAGTGCTCCAGGGCTTCCTCGCACCGATTCAGGTGTTGCAGGGCCACCGCCAGCTGATAGCGGGCATCGGCATCGGTAGGGGTGATGCGCAACGCTCCCTGCAGGGGCTCCACCGCTTTCTCGTACTCGGCCCGCTGCACGTACGTCTCGCCAACGTAGTAATAGGCCGTCTGCAATTGGGTGTCAATGCCCGCCAGAGGATGGTCCTCCCGCAGGGCGATGAACTTCTCCAGGCGGGGAAGGGCCTTGTCCTTACGCTCCATGCGCACATAGGACAGACCCGCCAGATACCAGGCCAGGTCGTTGTCGGGATAGGCCTTGGCCACCTGGTCCGCCTGCTCCGCAGCTCGCTCGTACAGGCCCGCCTCGAAGTACAGCGCGGCCAGCTGCAGACGCAAGTCCGGGTCCGAGGGGTTCTCCCGCACCCGTTGTTCGGCTTCCTGGATGGCCTTTTGCAAGGGGGAAGGCTGGCCCCGGGGGCGGTAGCGGTCCCAGTAGTAATAGCCCGCGAACGCGCCCCCAACCAGAATCAACAGCACCCCCACTACCACGATGGCCCGTATCAGGACACGGGGGGTCAGCCATTGGTCCCAGGACAAAGGTGTTCGTCCTTTCATCATGCCTCCTTCGTCCTCACGATGACGTCATCCCGGGCGGACGTGGGCCTGAACCTGCTCCCGTGCCCGGCGTTGTCGGAGCGCTTCTTCCTCTTCTGCCAGATGCAACAGCTCTCGCCAGATTTTGCGCCGCAGGGTATAGGCCTGGAGAATGCGCCGGTACTCCTGGGGATGCTCGTGTTTCATCTCTTCCTCGGTCATGTAGCCGGTGAAAATGCTGGTGTTACGGGTGCGGACCAGCACGTGGTACATGTGCCACGTCAGGATGGCCAGCACCGCGAGGACGGCTTCCCAACCATGCAACGCGCGAGCGACGGGGATGAGCCAGCCGGGGAGCACACGGGTGATTTCTTCGGCCCACCACATCATCAGGCCCGTCACACCCATCAACAGTGTACCCCATAACAGGGCCCAATACTCCATCTTTTCTTCAATACTGAAGCGGTCATACTGGGGACGGTGGTCCGCCAGCCCCAGGTTGTACTTGACGTTCTGCCACAAGTCCTTGAAGTCCTGCAAGCGGGGCCACATGGGCCCTTTCTCCCGTTTGACGAACCAGATGTCCAGAATCTCCCAGACGTGGTACACCGAGGTGAGGGCCAGGGCAATGGCCGCCACCCGATGCACCGCCCGGAGCTTTTCCAGCCCGCCCAGGACCGAGGCTACATAAGCCACCCAGGACAGGTAACTGAAGCGCTGCAACAGTCCCGTCACGGCCAGCAACACGAAGGACACCAGGTGCACCATGTGCTCGATACGATGGGCCGTGGTGAACCGCAGGAACATCCGACGTCCATCGGGCAGGATGACCATGCGGGACGCCAGGGCGTCCACCTGGCGCAGGCGCTGGTACAGGAGGCGCCGTTTGAGGGCAATGCGCTCCTCGGGGCTGAGGTTGCCAGCCCCGGGAGCCGGGGAGACGTCAGCGGAGGGAGGTTGCGGGTTTCCCTTCATGGTTCCTTTTCCTCGGGTTCGTCCAGGTTCTCCAGGGCTTCCAGCTCGCGCAGGAGTTCCTCTTCCAGTTCCTGTTCCACCGTGCGGGTCGCCCGGCGCAGGCGCTCCCGACGTTCCTGCCAGCGCTTACGGGCGTCCAGGGCGATGTACAGCAAGAAACCGCCAATGACGCCCGGGATGAGCACATACCCATAGACCATATCAATCACACGCACAATGGCCGTCTCGGGTGAAGATTCCAGGGAGGGCTGTTGATGACGCAGCCAGGCCTCGGTGAAGTACTCGTTGACCTCCTTATGGCAGTGGCCGCAGGTCTCGGGCAGATTCTCCGGAGCCACGGCCGAGGTGGCTTCCTCCACGGGTTGGATGTTGTGCACGCCGTGGCAGTCGTAGCAGGTGGCCTCCTTCACCGGGGGACGCTCCGGGTCCATACGGGCCACGTTGACCGCGCGGCCGTGGAAGTCGGTGAGGTAGGTCTGGAACACCGCGGTGGAAATCCCGTACTTGCTCATGCGCTCCGGGTCCGCGTGGCATCGGGCGCAAATCAGGGCCGACTCGTTGCGAAAGCCCGGCGTCCGGGGCCCCCGCACGCTGTGGACGCCGTGGCAGTCCACGCACGTGGGCACGTCGGGGTTCATGGGGTCTTCCATCAGGGTGCGCCCGTGCCCGCTGTGTTTGTAGGAGGAATACACGGCCCGGTGACACCGACCGCAAATCTCCGGGATGTTGGACCGGGGACGGGACGGGGGTTTCATGTCGTGGGAGCCGTGGCAGTCCGAGCACACCGGGGCCTCCCGGTTCCCCCGCTTCATGGCCACGGTGTGCATGCTGCCCTCAAAGGCCACCTCCTTGGCCTCTTCCTCATGGCAGGAAGCACAGGCCTGGTTGATTTGCAGCACCATCTCCCGGTAGTCAGGATAGGGCAGGTTCACCACCAGTTCCTGCTCCAGCACCACCTGTTCCCCCCGCCCCCCGGCCTGGGGATGACAGGTGACGCAATTGATTTCCGGGCTGTCGGGCCGATGGGGATAGCGGTCCCGGTCATCGTGACAGGCGACACATTCCAGCCCTTCGGGGCCGTGCACCGAATTCTCGAACTGGCCCGCATCTACGAACAGCTGCACCGTTTCGCCGTTCTCAAACCGGCCCCAAAAGGCGTGCTGGGAATGGCACATCAGACAGGCTTCCTCGGGGGAGCGCTCCTCGCCGAGGAACATCCCTTCCGAAGGCAGCCCCTCCGGGGTCGGGAAAGGCGTGGGCGTGGGTGTGAATTCGGGAGGCTCTGTCGGCGTCGGTTCCTGGGCATGGACCCGGGTGTCCACCTTCCCCCACACCATCCCAAGCAACACGAGCACAATCCACAAAGGGGTCCCCCATCGCAGCAGGGAACCCCCACGGGACGTTCGGTGGTCATCCAGCCCGGCGAAGGTCGTCATCCATGCACCTCACATACTGAAGGTGACCTCGGGACACGTTTTCTTCCAAAATTTAGCATAACGACCTTCCCGGACCGGGGAAATAAGGGAATCACCTTAGGGGTCCCCCTTTTCGACCCCGTCCACCTCCAATTCGTGCCAAGTGTCATACCACTGTATTTGTACACAGAGCCTAAAATAACCAAGTAAACATGGACGCCCTGTAGACGCATGGAAGGCCCGACCGGGACCCTCCTTTTCTTCTCCTGCCCTGTCTTCCCCAAGGAAACAGGCCGGGAACCCTTTGGGAACCGATGCCCCGTATCACGGATCAGGTTGTGGAACGAGGGAAACAGGCAGGGATCGCGTCCCTTTCCTTCAGGC
>WFVP01000021.1 GCA_015491595.1 Anaerolineales bacterium | reverse complement strand
TTCTGGGCGTACCGACACTGCTGCTGTTCGTCAACGGCAAAGTCAAGGAGCGCATGACGGGCTTTCGGCCCAAAGGCTTCTTGGTCAAGAAATTCGGACGCTATACTACTGCGACAACTGCGTAGTACCCGGCGGCGCCTGGAAGCGGCGTCTCGTCCGGGTTAGGTGTGAGGTCCGGCCACCGTGTCGGGCCTTCTTTGTGCTTTTGCGACGGAGAGGGGCGTAAGGTGAGTTTGGGTATCTTTTCGCCGGTACGTCATTATCAAGTGGCCCTGCCGGAATTCGAAGGGCCCCTGGATGTGCTGTTACGTCTCATCGAGAAGGCCCAACTGGACATCACCAAAATCGCCCTGGCTCAGATTACGGACCAGTTCCTGGCCTACGTGGAAACCTTGCACGACCGCTCTCCTGAGGAGGTTTCGGCTTTTCTCGTCGTCGCCGCCCGGCTGTTGCAAATCAAGTCCGAAGCCCTGCTCCCCCGCCCGCCTCGACGGGAGGGAGAGGAAGAGGACCCGGGCGAGTTGCTGGTCCGGCAGCTGCGCCTCTACCGGCAATTCAAACAGGCGGCCGCCTGGATGCGGGAGCGCATGGACGCGGGCTGGCAGACCTATCCGGGTCCCGGCGTGACCATGCCCGCGCATCCCGCGTTGCTGGACCTGGAGGGGCTGACCCTGGATGAACTCCTCCGGGCTGCGCGTCGGTGGTTGCTTCCCAACCATCGCATGCCCCGACGGGTGCTCAAGCTGACGTACATCCCCATTCGAGAATTGATGCGCTCCTTGATGGACACCCTGCGCCGGGCCACCCGGCTTTCCTTTTTCCAGTGGTTGCGGCGGCGGCCCCGTCGGGACCGAGCCCTGGTGGGTGCCGCGTTCCTGGCCCTGCTGGAATTGGTGAAGCAGCGGCGGGTCGTGGCCCGACAGTCGGAACTCTTCGGGGACATCTGGCTTGAGTCCCGAAAGCCCAAATCTTTGGAGTGAGGAGGAGAGGCCATGGAATGGCAGGCTGCCCTGATTCAATGGATGGACCGTGTTCTGGCCTTCCTGCCCACGTTGCTGGCCTCCCTGGCGATTTTCGTGATTTCCCTGTACGCCGCGGGCTTCCTGGCCCGGATGGTGGGCGCGGTCTTGCGGCGTCGGGAGGTGGACCCGGAACTCACCTTGCTTCTGGAACGGGTGACCCAGTGGAGTACCATCGGCCTGGGCCTGCTCATGGCGTTGCAACAGGTCGGGTTCCAGGTCACGGCCTTCCTGGCCGGCCTGGGCGTGCTGGGCTTCACCGTGGGCTTCGCGCTTCAGGACATCAGCAAGAACCTGGTGGCCGGGGTCCTGCTCTTGCTCATGCAGCCCTTCGACATCGGCGACGCGGTGGAAGTGCAGGGGTATGCGGGTACGGTGGAGGACGTGGACCTTCGGGCCACCTCCATCCGCACCTGGGACGGACGCCTGGTCCTCATCCCCAATGCCGATGTGTTCACCAGCGTGCTGGTGAACCTCTCCAAAACGCCGCGACGCCGGGTGGAGGTTCAGGTCGGGGTGACGTACGACAGCGACCTGGACAGGGTGGAAGCGGTGGCCCTGGAGGCGGTGCGTTCTCTGGAAGGGGTCCTGGAGGACCCCGAGCCCTTCGTCATTTTCCACACCTTTGGGGATTCGTCCATCAACCTGACGGTGTATTTCTGGGTGGACACCCAGGTCATCAGCCCCTTTGTGGCCAAGAGCCTGGGCGTGCGGGCCATTCACCGCGCCTTTGCCGAGGCGGGAATCGAGATTCCCTTCCCCATCCGCACGGTCTATCTCCATCGGGAGGAGGTTTAGTCGGTGGCCGCGGCGTTCACGTCCCATTCCACTCTGGTCATGAAGTTCGGCGGCACGTCGGTGGGGACGCCCGGGGCCATGGCCCAGGTGGCGAGCCTCATCGAGCGCTACCGGCAGGACTGGCCCCACATCGTGGTGGTCACGTCCGCGCTCTCCGGGGTGACGGACACCCTGTTGCGCACCGCGCGGAAGGCCGCTCAAGGCGAGATGGTCTCCCTGCGTCAGGCGCGCGCCGACCTGGAAACGCGGCACCGACGGGTGGTGGAGGCCCTGCTCCCCCAGGGCGTGCAAGACCCCGTATGGTTCGTGATTCAGAACCGATTGGATGCCTTCGTCCGCCTGGTGGAGGCCATGGCGGTGTTGGGAGAAGCCACCCCTCGGGGGCTGGACGCGGTCGCGGCCCTGGGGGAACGTATGAGCGCGCCCCTTCTGGCGCGGGTGCTGGAGGTTCGGGGCCTCCCCGCGGTGACCGTGGACGCGGGGGACCTGGTGGTCACCGACGCGCACTTCCAGGCCGCCCATCCCCTGGTGGAACCCACCCGGCAGCGGATTCAGCAGCGCCTGGCGCCGTTGTTGGAAGAAGGACGCATCCCCGTGGTCACCGGCTTCCTGGGCGCGACGGAGGACGGCGTGACCACCACCCTGGGCCGAGGGGGCAGCGATTACTCCGCTTCCCTCATCGCCTCCTTGCTCCCCGCGGATGAGGTGTGGATTTGGACGGACGTCAACGGGGTGATGACCGCGGACCCCCGGCTGGTGCCCGAGGCCCGGACGGTGCCCCGGCTCTCTTACCGGGAGGTGGCGGAGCTGGCCTATTTCGGCGCCAAAGTGCTCCATCCCAAAGCCATCCGTCCGGTCATCGAGGCCGGGATTCCCCTGCGGGTGCGCAACACCTTCGATCCCGACGGTCCTGATACGCTCATCCTGGCCCGGCGAGATGACGCGGAGCCCGGTCGCATCATGGCGTTGACGGTGATTCGGGACCTGGCTATGGTGATTGTGGAAGGCCGGGGGATGCTGGGTGTGCCGGGCGTGGCGGCCCGGACCTTCGCGGCGGTGGCCGGAACCAACACCAGCGTACTCATGATTTCCCTGGCGTCTTCGGAGCAGAGCATCTGCTTCATCGTGCCTCAAAACACCACCCGGAAGGTCATCGCCGCGCTGGAAGAGGCTTTCCAACAGGAATTGGCCCGGAAGGACATCGACCGCATCTGGGCCATGGAACCCGTGGCCATTATCACCGCCGTGGGGGAGGGGTTACGGAACACACCCGGCGTGGCCGGTCGGCTCTTTGGCGCGCTGGGACAGGCAGGGGTGAACATCGTGGCCATTGCCCAGGGAGCTTCGGAAGTGGCCCTGAGCCTGGTGGTGAACCAAGACGACGTCCTGGCCGCGTTGCAGGCTTTGCATCCCCTGACCGGGTGACGAACAGGAGGTCCGTATGCGACCGGTGGAACAGCTTTCCTACGAGGAGGCCCTGCAAGAGCTCCAGGATGTGGTGGAGGCGTTGGAACGGGGAGACCAGTCCCTCGAAGAGGCCATGCGCCTGTTCGAGCGCGGGCGTCAGTTGTTGCAACATTGCACCCAGCTGCTCACCCAGGCCCGCCTGAAGCTCCGGTTGCTCACCGAAGTGGAAGAGATTCCCGAGGACCTGCAAGCCTTCCTGGACGAGGAGGGCGACGATGCGTGACAGTCTGCAACGTTTGCGCGCCCTGGTGCGCAAGGAGTTTTTGCAGATTCTGCGGGACCCGAATTCCCTGGTCATCGCCCTGCTCATTCCCATCATCGAACTCTTCCTTTTGGGGTACGCGGCCACGTACGATGTGCGCAACGTGCCTCTGGCGATTTGGGACCAGGACATGCGTTCCGGAAGCCGGGCCCTGGTGGACGCGTTTCGCACCACCGATGCCTTTCGGGTCGTCCGATACGTGCACTCAGAAGGGGAGTTGCGTCGGGCCATCCACGCTGGCGAGGTACGGGCGGCCCTGGTGATTCCTCCGGACTACACCGACCGGGTGCGGTCTACCGGCCAGGCGGCCGTGGCTTTCATTATTGATGGTTCCGAACCCACTACCGC
>WFVP01000020.1 GCA_015491595.1 Anaerolineales bacterium | reverse complement strand
TCCTTATGGTCCTGAGCCCGGTTCGATCTAAGCGAAAAGGGCGGCCCCTATGGCTTCACCCTTCTGTTAGAACAGTGAAGAACCCTGGATAAGGTCCGGACAAAAGTTGGGACAGAAGGGGGCGACGTCTGTCGAGGAAGGGTACTCTGGGGGGCGGTCGGCAGTCGGCGGTGAGTGGTTGGCTAACTGTTCTCTGCTGACGGCTGTCCACTGGATGCTGTCAAGGGTTGCCCCAACTCATGTCCTGACCTCGGTCGTCATGCTATACTCCAGACACTCGACCCTGGTCCTGGAGCGGCCCCGTACCCGGGAGGTCTCGTGTTCTATCCACGGTTCTGGTGGTCCCTGGTGTTGCTTCTCGGATGTGCCTGGCTGGTGCCCCGTAACCCCACGTCGGCTCCTCCTTCGCCCTCGCCGTCCGCAACCCCGACCTCGCGTGTCCTTCCTTCCATGACGCCCCGACCCAGGCCCACCGCGTCCCCCACGCCTCCATGTCCCGGTGGGGAACGCTTCCACGCCGACCTCCGGCCGGTGAGGGAACGGGCGCTGGCGGCGATGGCCCTGGAGATACTCTGCGCGCTCCAACGTCACGACTGGACCGCGGTCGCTCGGGGCGTGCATCCTGAGCAGGGTGTGCGCTTCTCGCCCGGCGCCTATTTGAGCGACGACGACCCGCGTTTCACCGCCGACGAACTCCCCAATGCCCTCGACAACCCTGTCACGTATGTTTGGGAAACCGAGCCGGGCACCGGACGCCCTATCGCCCTGACCTTCGCGGCGTACGTGGAGCGCTACGTGTACGATGCTCCTTACTGGGAAAAGGCGCGGTTGGGGGTGAACGTGCGTCAGGGCGCGGGGAACATCACTGATAACCACCAGGAGTTCTTCCCTGGCAGCCAGGTGGTGGAATTCCACATCCCCGGAAGCGAACAATACGGTGGCCTGGACTGGCGCAGCCTGCGCCTGGTCTTCCTCCCCGACCCCCGCGCTCCCCAGGGTTGGTGGCTGGTGGCCATCGTCCACGACGAGTGGAGCCCCTGACCGGGACGTCACGGTGCCGTGGCTCCTATGCGATAGGCCCGTATCGGTCGTACGGAGTACCCACGACTGGCTTTTTCCAGCGCCTCCACCAGGGCACGTACGGTATCGATCGAAGTGAAGCAGGGGATGCCCCGTTCCACCGCGGCCCGGCGGATGTGGAAGCCGTCCCGCAAGGCCGTGCCCGAATACCCCGTGTTGATGACCGCGGCCACGTCCCCCGCACGGATGAGGTCCACCGCGTTGGGGGAGCCCTCCCGGAGTTTCTTCACCACCCGGGCCACGGGCACGCCGGACCGCCGCAAGTACCGGGCCGTGCCCTCGGTGGCCACCAGGGGAATCCCCAGCCGGTGCAGGGCCACGGCCAGAGGCAGGGCCTGGGGCTTATCCCGGTCGTCAATGCTGAAGAAAAAGGGCCGGCCGTCGGTCTTGGGGAACACCCCCGCGGCCATCAACGCCTTGGTGAACGCGGCCGGAAAGCGCACGTCCACGCCGATGGCCTCGCCCGTGGATTTCATCTCCGGGCCCAGGAGCACGTCCACACCCTGGAGCTTCGCGGTGGAGAACACCGGCGCCTTGACCGCGACCAGGGGCTGTTTGGGCCACAGGCCCGCGGGGTAGCCCAGGGTTTGCAGCGTTTCCCCCAGGGCAATGCGGGTGGCAAGCTGCGGCAGGGGTACGCCCGTCACCTTGGAGATGAAGGGTACGGTGCGGCTGGCCCGCGGGTTCACTTCCAGCACGAACACCTGCCCCTCATGGACCACGAACTGGATGTTCAGCAGGCCCCGGATGCCCAAAGCCCGCGCGATGCGCTCGGTGTAAAAGACCACGGTCTGCACCAGGTGGGAGGGCAGGTGCAGGGCCGGATACACCGCGAAACTATCCCCCGAATGCACCCCGGCCCGCTCAATGTGCTCCATGATACCGGGGATGAGCACCTGCTCGCCGTCGGCCACCGCGTCCACTTCCACTTCCACGCCCGGCAGGTATTTGTCCACCAGCACGGGCCGGCCCGGCCCCGCGCGGACGGCTTCCTCCCAATACGTGCGCAGGCCCTGGGGCGTGTGCACGATTTGCATGGCCCGACCCCCCAGCACGTAGGAGGGCCGCACCAGCACAGGGTATCCGATGCGCTCCGCGGCCCGAAGCGCATCCTCCAGGGTGGTCACCGAGGCGCCGGGTGGCCGGGGGATGCCCAGGGTTTCCATGAGCGCGTCGAAGCGTTCCCGGTCCTCGGCCAGGTCGATGGCCTCCGCGTTCGCGCCCAGGAGCCGCGCGCCCGCGGCCTGCAAAGGCCCGGCCAGGTTGAGGCCCGTCTGGCCGCTGAAGCCCACGAGCACGGGCGTCCCGTCCACGCCCTCGTTCTCCAGGATGTCCAGCACGGCCTCCGCGTCCAGGGGTTCAAAATAGAGCCGGTCCGAGGTGTCGAAATCCGTGGACACGGTTTCGGGATTGCAGTTCACCAGGATGGCCCGGTAGCCCGCCTCCTGCAGGGCCCAGGCCGCGTGGACCGAGCAGAAATCAAATTCCACACCCTGGCCGATGCGGATGGGACCGGAACCCACCACCAGGGCCTTGGGTCCGGGCAGGGGCGGGGCCTCGTTTTCCTCTTCGTAGTCCGCATAGAAGTAGGGAGTCTGGGCTTCAAATTC
>WFVP01000019.1 GCA_015491595.1 Anaerolineales bacterium | reverse complement strand
GCCGAGCCCGCGAAGATTTTGATGTCCCCGTACATCGGGTCAACCCTCCCTCCCCAAGGTTGCTTCCATCCGCCAGGGAGTATACCACCTAATACGCGGGGATGTATCCGGGGAAGGAAAAACCCTCGATAAGAACCCGCGGCAAACCAGAGCCGGCACCGGTCATATGCTGTTGCATACCCATATCTTCGGTGCAGCGTTGTTTCTCACCCAGCGGAAAGGGCCGTCGGAAAGGCTCGCCAAACCCATCTTAGCAAATCTCGCGCAGTCCTAACCGGACACGGGACCGCCAGGAGGAAAGATAAAAGGATGCAGCGGCGGCTTCGCCGCTGCATCCTTTTATTTCCTCGCTTTCGGTCCTGAACCCAATCAGGACTACACGAGATGTGCAAAGATAACTTCGTCTTGAGCCTTACAGGATTTGGGTATTCGCCAGCGGTCATATGACCCTTTTGGTGACCCTTGACCCTATGGGCGGTGACTCTACGCCCAAAGAATGAAAGGGAACCGAGAGCATTGGGAGGACCGGCCATGACTCAGGAGCCCTTGCTTCGCGCACAGCGTCTGTATAAGGGTTACGGCCACATCGTCGCCGTCCAGGACCTATCCTTGGACCTGCATCCCGGCGAAATCCTGGGGTTGCTCGGCCCCAACGGCGCAGGGAAAAGCACCACCATCGCCATGCTCAGTGGCCTGCTGACACCGGACCGAGGAAGCATCACCCTGAATGGGAAACCCTTCGGTCCGCACACGCTGGACCTCAAAGCCCGCATCGGTCTGGTGCCCCAGGATTTGGCCCTGTATCCCGACCTTACGGCCCGGGAAAACCTGCGCTTTTGGGCGCGGATTTACGGCCTTTCCGGTCGCGGCGGGGAGCGGCGCATCGCTGAGGTCCTGGATCTGGTGGGCCTGACCCCGTACGCGGACCGTCTGGTCCGCACCTATTCCGGCGGCATGAAGCGACGCCTCAACCTGGCCGCGGGCATTCTGCATCAACCCGCGGTGCTCTTCCTGGACGAGCCCACCGTAGGCGTGGACCCGCAAAGCCGTCATGCCATTTTCGAGCTGGTCAGGGCCCTGGCCGAATCCGGCACGGCGGTTCTGTACACCACCCACTACATGGAGGAAGCCCAGACCCTGTGCCACCGCGTGGCCATCATGGACCACGGGCGTATCATCGCGGAAGGCGCGCCAGAAGCCCTCATCCGCCAAATCGGCCAGGGCATGATTCACCTGGAGGTGCCGGAACCCGACCGGGACGCGCTGGCCCGATACGCCAGGGCTCTGGAAGGCGTACATCGCGTGGTCCAGCGTGAGCGCGCGTTGCTCGTCCAGACCGCAGACCCGCACCGGACCCTACTCCAATTGCTGCAAGCCGCCGGGCAACGCCGCTGGCGCATCCATGCCCTCCGCCTCTTCGAGCCCAATCTGGAGGCGGTCTTCCTGGCCCTCACGGGGAAGACGTTGCGGGATGGATAGGCGGCGGTCCGCAGTGGGCAGTCCGCAGTCCGCTGACTGCTCACTGCTCACCACTCAAAAGAGGAGGTGGCTATGGTTCGCCAAGTCCTTGCGTTGACGTTCAAGGATATTCGGTTGCTCCTCCGGGACCGCGCGGCCCTCATCATCCTCTTCGTCATCCCTTTGATGTTCACCCTGGTCATGAGTACGGCGCTGAAGGGCGTGTTCGAGCCGGGGACGAAGCAACGTCCCATCGCGTTGGTGGTGGTCTTGCAGGATGAAGGCGTGGCGTACCTCAACGGCGAGCACGTGGTGCTGGCCCGGGCCGCGGTGGACGCCTTGCAAGGCGTCTCCGGTCTGGACCTGGTGGTGGACCCGGACCTCACACCGGCCCAGGCCGAAGCCCTTGTCGCGGAAGGGACCTACCCCCTGGCCCTGATTTTCCCCAGGGATTTCTCCCGCCGCGTGGTCGAAGGGTTGCGCCAACCCGGACGGAGGCCCGTGGTGCGCTTCGTGGTGGACCCGGGCCTACCCTTTACCGTAACCGCCTCGGTCAAAGCCGCGGTGGTGGCGGTGGTGACCCGGACTGTGGCCTACGGGCAGGCGCCTTACCGGGTGCGGGAGGCTTTCGAGCAAGCCGCGTTCTCGCTCCCACCTGCCCAGCGGCAAACCCTTGCCCGTGGGCTGACCCGGACCCTGACGGAGATGAACGACCTTGCGGAGGTCGGTGGCCGCTCGGAGGTGCGGGTGGAGACCGTCGTCCCCGCGGCCTTCCGGCGGGAAAACCTCCCCACCGCGGTGGAGCAAAACGTGCCCGCGTACACGGTGTTCGGCATGTTCTTCATTGCGGGCGTGCTGGCCGGCAGCCTCTGGAAGGAGAAGCATCTGGGCACGTCGTTGCGCTTACGGGCCGCGCCGCTGCCCCGCGCCGCGCTGCTGTTGGGGAAGTTGCTCCCCTACTACCTGGTCAACCTGGTGCAGGTCGCGTTGATGTTCGGCGTGGGTCGGGTGGTTCTGGGGCTTTCCCTGGGAAACAGCCTCGCGGGGTTGGTGCTGGTCTCCCTGGCCACCGCGGCCGCGGCTACGGGGCTGGGTCTGGTGGTGGCGTCCTGGGCCCGGACGGAGAACCAGATTTCCGGCCTGTCCACCTTGCTGGCCTTGGTACTGGCCGCGGTGGGCGGTATGATGGTACCGGTCTTCGTCATGCCCTCCTGGATGCAGCACCTGGCCCGGCTTTCCCCTCACTTCTGGGCCCTGCAAGGGTATCAGGATATCATCGTAAGGGGCCTGGGTACACAAGACGTTTTACCGGAGGTCGGTGTCCTTTTGGCTTTTGCCGCGGCTTTCTACGCCTTCGCCCTGATGCGGTTTCGGTGGGAGTGAGGGGACCATGACCAGCAGGCCTTTTCCTCAGCACGCTCTCCTGCACCTCCTTGCCCTGGCCACATGGCTGGCTGTGGGTGTGTTGGGATGGTTTGCCCTTCCCCAAGGAGAGGCTCTGCTCGAGGTGGGAGGACTTTGGTTGCTTTTTGGTGGAATCCTGCTTTGGACGGCACACCGTGGTACATATGGTCCGCGCTATTTCGCCCTGCAAACCGGTCTCATGGCAGGATTGCTTCTGCTGGCCCCGCCTTGGAGTCCCTTCCCCATTCTGTTTTTCTTGCTCAGTGCTCAGGCCGCCCTGGTCTTTCCTTCCCGGCAGACCTGGAAGTGGGTATCCCTTTTCGCTCTGCTGACCGCGTCCATCTTTCTTATCCGCACGGGACGCGGGAGCGGCCTGGCCGGTGCCGCGGTGTTCGCGGTGGGCTACTTCTTCTTCGCCACCTTCGCCCAGGCCCTGCGCCGCGAGCAGGAGGCCCGGACCCAGGCCCAGCACTTGCTCCAGGAGTTGCAAGAGGCCCATGAACGCCTCCGTGTGTATGCCCAACAATCCGCGGCCCTGGCCGTGGCCCGGGAACGCAATCGCATGGCCCAGGAAATGCACGACACCGTGGGCCACCACCTCACCGTGGCCGCGGTGCAGTTGGAAGCCGCCCAGGCCTTGCTGCGGCAACATCCGGAGCGAGCCGCCCAAATGCTGGCCAACGCCCGGGAACAGGTCCGCCAGGGCCTGCAAGCCCTGCGGCGCACCGTGGCCGCCCTGCGTCCGCCTGTGGAAGACCTGCCCGCGGCCCTGAAGGGTCTGATTGGGCGTTTCGCCCAGACCACGGGATTACAGGTGACCGCCGAGATACCCGAAGACCTTTCTCGGCTCCCGCCGCCGCATCGCTTCTTGCTTTACCGGGCCGTGCAGGAAGGCCTGACCAACGTTCTGCGCCATGCCCACGCGCGAAGGGTCTGGATACGCCTGCAGGTGGATGAGCACCGGGTGGTCCTCACCCTGGAAGACGACGGGCATGGACCGCCAGCGGACGTGCCTGCCCGCGGTATGGGCCTGCGGGGCATGGCGGAACAGGCCGCGCAACTGGGCGGCCAAGCCCGGCTGGAAGCCCGGGAACAGGGTGGGGCCCGCCTGTACCTCGAGGTCCCCCTGCCGCCGTCTGAGACAGAACGGGGCGACTCCCTGGAGGGTCTGGCATGATGCGGGTGCTCCTGGTGGATGACCAGCGGCTGGTTCGGGAAGGCCTGCGGGTGCTCCTGGAAATGGAACCGGATATCGAGGCCGTCTTCGAGGCTGAAGACGGCGCGCAGGCCCTGGAGGTCTATGCCCGGCACCGCCCCCATGTGGTGCTCATGGACATCCGTATGCCCGGGATGGATGGCGTGGAGGCCACCCGCCGGCTGCTGCAAATGGACCCCCAGGCCCGGGTGCTCATCCTGACCACCTTCGACGACGATACATACGTCCTGGAGGGCCTGCGCGCCGGGGCCCGGGGGTATCTGCTCAAGGACGCCTCTCGCGAGGAACTGATGGCCGCGTTGCGGACGGTGGCCGCGGGCGGGGCTTTGTTCGCACCCCGTGTGGCCGAAACCGCGCTCGGGGCTCTGAGCCAGGGAGCCGTCACGCCTCCCATGGGCCTGATAGAGCCGCTCACGGAACGCGAACTGGAAATTCTCCGTTTGATGGCCCAGGGGCTGAACAACAAACAGATTGCCGAGAGACTTCACCTGGCCCATGGCACCGTCAAGAACTACGTCTCTCGGATTCTGGCCAAACTCGGAGTGGAAAACCGGGCTCAAGCCGTTCGGTGGTTTTGGGAGCAGGGGCTGTGAGGAGGCTGTTTCGCCCCCTCTTTCGCTCATGAAACGGGACAATCGCACTCATAGCCCCAATCGGGCAGGGGACCGCAGGAAAGAAAATCCAGAAATGAGGCGGCAAAGCCGCCCCATCTCCTGGACTTTTATTCCGGTTCTGCATCCGAAGAGACCTGCACGAACGACCGCGAACTTTGGTCCTGGGCCCGGTCAGGCCTGCGTATATGATGCAGCACGCACCGTTTCACCTGATTTGGGTGATGGATACACGTTTGGCAGATGAGCCGAATGGTATTAGGAGAGCAGTTTGAAAAGAATGCCCGCCAGCATGGCCATTTGGCTGATCCAAAAGAGAGACGCCCATCGAATCATGGTAACCTTGGTTTCGGCAATCTCTCTGGTCAACTCGGCTCGCACCTGTTCAATTTCCCGCATCAACTCGGCCCGTACCTGCTCAATTTCCCGCATCAACTCGGCTCGTGCCTGCTCAATTTCTCGTATCAATTTGCTCTGTACCTGCTCGATGCGCACGTGCAGGGCATCCACCTGGTCCTTGGTGGCCACGTTGAAAGGCAGGTGCTGCATAAAGAATTCCATGACCCGCAGGCCTTCCTCTTCGCCCAGCGACCGCTGCAAGATGCGTACAACCTCTGTATAGGAGGGTGCGCTCATATCCACCACCCATCCTTTGGCTTAGAGGTTTATGGCCATTTTACCCAAAAGTTATCGGGTGTTCAAAATTTCAACCCTGCTGAGGTCTGGACAAGAGTTTGGACAGCCTTTCGGAAAAGGTCGCCACTTCAATTTATCTCTTGCTATCCGTGCAAATTCTTCACCAAGTAATATGTCCCTCGTTGGAACCCTCGGGCCATGTAATAACGCCGGGTGCCCACCGCGGCAATCACGGCCAGTCGTTTGAAGCCGGATGCTCGCGCGATGCGTTCGGCTTCCCGTAACAGTCGGGTTCCCAAACCGACGTGCTGGGCCGCGCCCGGCTCGTCTTTGCCCACGGGCAAAGACGGACCATAGACGTGCACCTCTCGGACGATGGCCGCGTCCTTCAGGTCGTCCATGCCCACGTCCGGCGCATGGGGCAGGGGGAGGGAAAGGCGCAGAAAGCCCGCAATGCGGTCGTCCGGCGTCACGAATTGCAAGAAGTGCTCCTCGGCGTAATCCACGGTGTACGTGAAATCCCGCAGGACGAGTTCCCGGGGGTCGACCGGCTGGCCCCGGACCTCCCGGCACCGAATGCACCGACACCGGGTGCCGCGGCGCTGCATTTCGGCCAGCACGTCCTGGCGCAAACTGGTGCGTCTGTTGCCTTCCACAACGTAGGTCGAAGGGATATCCCGAATGACCCGGTTGATGCGGCAGTATTCCGGCACCATGGCTTTGACATCGGCCAGCAGGTGGATGAGTTCTTCGGTGGTATAGGGACGGTATTCGCCCCGTTGCCAGTAGGCATAGAGTTCAGCATTGGGAAGGAGTTGGGTGGGATAAATCTTGAGTTCATCGGGTGCCAAGCCGTCCCACAAGCGGGCGAAATCTTCCCGGTCGCTTTCCGGCGTCGCGCCCAGGAGGTTGGGCATCCAGTGAACCACGATTTTGAACCCTGCGGCCCGAAGGAGGGCCACGGCCCGCCGCGCGTCTTCTGCGGTATGCCCCCGTTTGTTCAGGGCCAGGATACGGTCGTCCATACTCTGTACGCCCAACTGCACTTTGGTCACGCCTAACGCCCGCCACCACCGCAGGCGTTCCGGTGTGACCCAATCGGGTCGAGTCTCGATAACCAGACCCACGTTGCGGTGCCGGGCCACTTCGTTGAGGGCATGGGCTTCTTCCAGGGTTGCCGCAGGACGACCGTTGAGCGCGTCGAAGAGACGGCGCACGAACCAGGCCTGATAGGCCTTGGGGTAAGCATCCCAGGTGCCACCCAGGATGAGCATCTCGATTTTGTCCGTGGGATGGCCCACCGCGTCCAGGGCTTCAATGCGTGCCCGCACTTGGGCAAAGGGGTCGAACCGGTGCTGTAACGCCCGTTGTGCGCCGGGCTCTTCCGGCAGGTAACTCTTGGGCATGCGATAGTCGGTGGGGCAGAAAACGCACTCCCCGGGGCAGGGATAGGGTTTCGTCAGCACCGTCACCACGGTTACACCCGAGAGGGAGCGCACCGGTTTGAGGCGCAGGCGTTTGACCAGGTCAGGGTCTTCGCGCCATTCTCCCCGGCGCACCAACTCCCGATAAGCGGCCAACAACATGGGTTTGCTTAAATGGCCATGTGGGAGGGGATGTTTGCGGATGGCCCGGTCCACATCCATCCCCGCTCGAATGGCCTCCAGGGCCCGTCGGGCAATAGGGAGGATGTCCTCACCCACTTGTGGTCTTCCGACACGTGACACCATGCTTCTCATACCACAGTGTTCCAAAGATGCACTTCCATTATAGACCCCGAGGAGGGGCTTCAGGGCCGCGTTTCTCCTATGGCGTGCCCATGTCCTTTTCTCCTTCCCCATGCAAAGCCTGCCAGATGCGTTGGGCTAACTTGGGGGAAATACCTGGGACGCGGGCCAGTTCCTCCACGGAGGCTGCCCGCAGAGCATCCCAGGTGCCAAAGTGGTCCATGAGGGCCCGACGGCGTTTGGGACCCACTCCAGGAATGCCCTCCAGGAAAGAGGTGAGGGTTTGCTTCTGCCGTCGTTGGCGGTGGGAGGCCAGGGCGAAACGGTGGGCCTCGTTCCGCACCCGCTGAAGCAGGTGAAGCGCGGGGCTGTCCGGCGGCAGACGCAGAGGCTTTGGCTGTCCTGGCAGGTAGAGCACTTCTTCCGATTTTGCCAGGGCGACCACGGGAATGCGGTCGGCCAAACCAAAGGACCGGAGCACTTCTTCGGCCCGGTTCCGCTGGCCCAATCCGCCGTCAATCAGGATAAGGTCGGGAAGCAAGGCAAAGGCCCGGTCGAAACGCTGGCCCAGGCGGGCTTCGGGTTCCTGGGCGGCCTGCCAGCGCTTGAAACGCCGGGTGAGCACTTCGGCCAGGGCCGCGTAGTCGTCGGTGTGTTCCAGAGAGCGGATGTGGAAGCGGCGATAGAGGGATTTGCGTGGGATGCCTTCCTCGAACACCACCATGCTCCCCACCATGGCCGTGCCGTACAACGTCGAGATATCGTATCCCTCGATGCGCACCGGCGGCTCCTTCAGGTCCAGCAGCTCCTGAAGTTCGGCCACGGCCTCGGTATGGCGATGTCGCTCGCGCGCGTGGGTGTCCACCAGCACCTTCAGGGCTTCCGCCGCGTTCTGCGCGGCCAGTTCCAGCAGGGCCCGATGTTTCTCGTCCCGTGGGACCTTCAGGCTGACTTTCATCTGACGGGTGTCTCGTAACCACCGCTCAATGATGCGAGCCTCCTCCACTTCTCGAGGGAGGAGAATTTGGGGCGGAGGCGTCGGATGGTCGTGGTAGAAGCGCTTGAGGAAAGCGGCCAGTACCTCCGCGTCAGGAACGTCCTGGGTGTTCTCCAGGACGAAGGTCTCCCGGCCCAACAGTTTCCCCCCTCGAATGAAGAAGACCTGTACCACAGCCTCATCGTTAGCACGGGCCAGGGCCAGTACGTCGGAGTCCAGGTACTCTTCGGAAACCACCCGTTGACGGGTGGCCAGTTGTCTCAAGGCCCGAATCTGGTCCCGCCGACGGGCCGCCAGTTCGAAGTCCAGACGTTCCGCGGCCTCGCGCATCTCCCGTTCCAGGCGTTCCACCACGGGTTCTATCCGTCCTTCCAGCACCTGGGCTAAGTCTTCCATCATGCGTCGGTAATCCCTTTGGGAAATCGCGCCAATGCAAGGCCCGGCGCACAGGCCGATATCGTAGTACAGACAGGCCCGGGGGTCCTTGCCCGTAATGGTGCGATTGCACGTCAGGTAAGGAAAAATGCGCCGAAGGACGTCCAGGGTCTCGTGTACGGCCCAGGCGCTGGGGTAAGGCCCATAATAGCGGGCACCGTCTTTTTCCACTCGGCGGGTGACCGTGACTTTTGGGAAAGGGTCTTGCCAGTGGATTTTGATGTAGGGATAGCGCTTGTCGTCCCGGAACTGGATGTTGTATCGAGGCCGGTAGCGTTTGATCAGGTTCATCTCCAGGATGAGGGCTTCCAGTTCCGAGCCCACCACAATCCATTCCACATGGGTCACCCGTTCCATCAAACGTCGCACCTTGACCTGCCGCAAGGCCGAGGCGTGGAAGTAGGAGCGCAGGCGGTTGCGCAGATTCACGGCCTTGCCCACATAGAGCACATCCCCCTTGTCATCCCGGAAGAGATAACACCCGGGACGTTCCGGTGCGCGGTCGATTTGGTTTTTCAAGGCGGTCAGACGTTCCGATAGCGTCGTCATGGTCCATCCCGCTCGACCTTTGCGGCTTTCCCGATACCTGAAAGCAAGGATACCAAAAAGCCCGGGGAGAGGATGGCCGAGGACGAAGGCGCGTGAAATGCCAGCAACGCGCGAGGAGCCGTCATATCGGGGGACAAGGGGTCAACCCGTGTTACCTGCTGGGGCAGGCAGCCCCACCAGGCGATACAGTTTGCGCTCCTCAGAAGGCGTGAGATAGCGCCATTGGCCAGGTTGAAGGCCGTGCAGCGTCAGGGGCCCTACGGCCCAGCGAATCAGGCGCAGGGTGGGCAGACCGACCGCCGCCGTCATCTTGCGCACCTGGTGCTTCTTCCCTTCCCGGAGCACGATTTGCAGCCATGTGGTTGGTCCATGGGGAGTGATGGGCGGGTTACGGGGCCAGATATGCGGCCGCGGCATGACGGTGACCTGGGCCGGGAGAGTGCGGTACCCTTTCAGCACCACGCCCTGGCGAAGCCGCTCCAGAGCGCGCTTGGTGGGCGTGCCCTCGACCTGGACCCAATACACCTTCGGGAGTTTGTACTTGGGATGGGTCAGCCGGTGGATGAGGCGCCCGTCGTCGGTGAGCACCAGGAGTCCCTCGGACTTCAAATCCAGGCGACCCGCGGGATAGACCTCGGGGATGGGGATGTAATCCTTGAGGGTGGGCCGGCCCTTCCCCTCAGGGTCTGTAAACGACGAGAGCACACCGTAGGGTTTGTTGAACAAGATGACCGTCATAGCGTCACCTCGCCCGGAAAGAGGGCCATGCGAAAAGTATAATCAGGACAGTTTCCCGATTCGCGAGGAGACCGAATGGAACGCACCCCTTGTGGGCCCCTGCGGGTGGCCATGATTTCCTATCATACCTGTCCCCTGGCCGTGTTGGGGGGCAAGCACACGGGCGGTATGAACGTCTATGTGCGTGAACTCAGCCGCGCCCTGGGCGCGTTGGGCGTCCACGTGGACGTTTTCACCCGTTCGGAAGACGCCCATGTGCCTACCATTTTGCACGATTTGGGTTATGGACAGCGGGTCGTGCACATCCCTGCCGGCCCTCACCATCCTCTCCCAAAATCTCTGTGGCCCCACTACGTGCCCGACTTCATCCAGGCCGTCTTGGAGACCACGCGTGCCCATGGCTGGCAGTACCATCTGGTCCACAGCCATTATTGGCTTTCCGGGTGGGTGGCTCGAGAACTGTCCCGGACCTGGCAGGTCCCCTGGGTCCACATGTATCACACGCTGACGGAACTCAAGCCTCCCGCCTACCAAGAGGAGAACAACGGTCAGCGCCTGACCATGGAACGCACCATCGCACAAGAGGCGGATTTAATCGTCTGCGCCACGCCTTCGGAGCAAATGTTCCTGTACTGGCGTTACGACGTCCCCCTGGAGCGACTGGCCGTGGTTCCCCCCGGGGTGGACCCCAGCCGCTTCTATCCGATTCCCAAAGACGAGGCCCGAGATTTCGTGGGGCTACCCCAGAACCAGCGGGTGTTGCTGTTCGTGGGACGCTTCGACCCCATCAAAGGACTGGACGTGCTGCTGGAAGCCATGGGCCGACTGAAGGCGCGCGGGGTTCTGA
>WFVP01000018.1 GCA_015491595.1 Anaerolineales bacterium | reverse complement strand
GGAGATGTGTATAAGAGACAGCTGTGGAGGCGTGAGTTCCCCCAGGAACCGCCAGTGTCCCCGGGTTTCCCACTCCCGGGCCAGGGGAAGCACCTTGCGACGATAGGCCTCTTCCCCCAGAACGTTTTCGTACGGGCCCGCGAACCAAACCATGGCCTGGGGGAAGTGTTCCAGGACCCGCGGCAGGGCGTTGAGGAGCACTTCCACCCCTTTCTCCGCGGCCAGGCGCGCGGCCATGCCGATGATGGGACGATGGCCCTGGGGGTTGAAGCGCTGGGCCATGGCGCGCACATCTTCCTCTCGTGGCTCCGGCAGCTCCACCGGCGGCAGGATGGTGGTCAGTTTGTGCAGGTAGCGCCGCAGATACGGGGAATGGTCCGCGTAGTCCTGGGTGTACGTGACGATGTGATGGGCCAGACGCGCGGCCAGATGGTCCATGAGGTGCACCGCGGTGTTGGCCAGCCGGTTGATGAAACCGGGAGGCAGGCTGACGTCGCAGTGATAGGTGAGCACCGTGGGCCGCCGGAAGAGCCGTCCCCGTAGGGCAATGCCCGCGGCGTCGAATTGGGGAAGGTGGAGATGGACCACATCGTGGGCCAGGACCTGACGCGTGGCTTCCAGCCCTAACGTGGGCTGGATAACGCCCTTGCTGATGCGAAAGAGGACGGGCACCCGTACCACCCGTACGCCGTCCATCCATTCCTCGCGGGGCAGGTCGCGATGATAACGGGAGGTCATCACGGTGACCTGATGGCCGCGCGCGGCCAGGGCCCGGGCCAGGCGTTCGGCGTAAATCGTCAGCCCGCTGATATGGGGCCGGTAGTACGTCAGCGCGACGAGAATGCGCATTGCGCCTCCTTTTTGGGGTCCCTGAGGGACGGGGTTAGTCCTCCATATCGGAGGACGCGTCGGAAGAGGTTTCGGATTCGCCTTCCTCGGTGTCTGCGAGTTCGGGCATGGATTTCTCGATTTCCTCGGGCGATTCCCCCCGTTCCAGGCGCGCGACCACCTCTTCCAGTTCGGGGTCCAAGTCCTCGCCCATTTCCGCGCTCATGGCCCGCATCATTTTGGCCAGGGCCTTGGGGTTGCGCTCCAGTTCTTCGAAGGAGCCGGGGTCGGCCAGGTCTTCCAGCCGGCTCTCAAAGGAGCGGATGAAGCGAATGCGTCCAATGCGCCGCTGCACGTGCTCGCTTCCGCACCGGGTGCAGGTCACCGGAACTTTGCCGTACTCCTGGTAGGATAGGCGGACGTGGAAAACCCGGTTACAATCGAGGCACACGTACGTGTACTCGGGCATCGCCATTCCCTCCAGGAGGTGTCGTTCGCATGGGGCATTATACCGATGTCGACACGTTTGCGCTTCCCCGGCCGCAACCCCTCCTCGTGGTGATTTCTGGGCCTTCGGGGGTGGGGAAGGATTCCGTCCTCAAGCGCATGAAGGAGCGGGGCATCCCGTTCCATTACGTGGTCACGGCCACCACCCGTCCCCCGCGTCCGGGGGAACGTCACGGGGTGGACTACTACTTCGTCTCCCCCGCGGAATTCGCCCGCATGATTGAAGAGGACGAGCTCATGGAGTGGAGCATCGTATACGGCGATTATAAGGGCATCCCCAAGCGGCCCATCATGGAAGCCATGGCCCGGGGGCAGGATGTCATCATGCGCATTGATGTGCAGGGTGCGGCCAAGGTGCGGGCGCTGTGTCCCCAAGCGGTGCTCATCTTCTTGACGGCCGAGTCGGAGGAGGACTTGCAGCGCCGCCTGGAGCGTCGCGGAACGGAATCCCCCGAAGAACTGCGGCTGCGCATGGCCATGGTGCGGGAGGAGCTCAAACACGTCAAGGATTTCGATTACATCGTGGTCAACCGAGAGGGCCATCTGGACGAAACGGTGGACACCATTCTGGCCATCGTGCGCGCGGAGCATCATCGGGTGCACCATCGGGAGCCCTGTCAGGCGTTGATGGCCCTGGGGAAAGGGAAAGGGAGCAAAGGCGGGTCATGAAAGACCGGGCGTATCGCTTTCCGACGGGTTTCCTTTGGGGTACGGCGACCTCGGCGCATCAGGTGGAAGGGAACAACACCCAGAACAACTGGTGGGCCTGGGAACAGGAACCCGGACGCATTTTGCAAGGCCATCGGTCCGGCCGAGCGTGTGACTGGTGGGCCGGACGGTGGCGGGAGGATTTCGACCGCGCCGCCGAGGCCGGCCAGAACGCGCATCGTCTTTCCGTGGAATGGAGCCGGATTCAACCCGCTCCGGACCGATGGGACGAAGGGGCCCTGGAGGTCTATCGCGAGATGCTTCAGGGGCTGCGGGCCCGCCACATGGTCCCCATGGTGACCCTGCACCATTTCACCGACCCTTTGTGGTTCGCGGAACGAGGGGGCTGGGAACGGGAGGACGCTCCCCAGCGGTTCGCAGCCTTCGTGGAGAAGGTGGTGGAAGGGTTAGGGGACCTGGTCTCCCTGTGGTGCACCATCAACGAACCCAACGTGTTGGCCTACATGGCCTACCTGGAAGGGACCTTTCCCCCCGGGGAGCACAGCCTGCGCAAGGCCCTGCGGGTGATGGTCCACCTGCTGCGGGCCCATGCGGCTGCGTATCGTGTCCTCCACCGCCGTCAGCCCCATGCCCGGGTGGGCATGGCCATCCACTATCGGGGGTTCGTTCCGGCTCGGCCCCACTCCCGATGGGACCGATGGGTGGCCCGTATGCTCTCCCGCCTCTTCAACGATTTCTTCCCGTATGCGGCCCAGACGGGCGTGCTCCTTTTCCCCTGGGGACGGCGGCGGGAGCCCGAACTCCAGGGTACCCAGGATTTCGTGGGGGTCAACTATTACACCCAGGACCGGGTGCAATTCGATGTGCGCGCCGTGGACGCGTTCTTCGCCCGGCGTTTCTATCCCCCCGACGCAGACTTGAGCGACCATGGCTTCATCGCCAATGAGCCGGAAGGGATGTACCGTGCCCTGCACTGGGCCTATGCCTTTGGGGTGCCCGTTTTCGTGACGGAAAACGGCGTGGAGGACGCCGACGACGACCTGCGGCCCCGTTATCTGGCCCAGCACGTGCACCAGGTGTGGCGGGCCGTTCAGGAGGGCCTGCCGGTGCAGGGATACTTCCACTGGACGCTGGTGGACAACTTCGAGTGGGATCGGGGATGGACGCAGCGTTTTGGGTTGTGGGCCCTGGACGTGGACACCCAAGAACGGCGCAAACGGCCCAGCGCCGACTTTTACGCCGCGATTTGTCGGTCCAATGCATTGCGGTACGAAGACGTCGCGCGGTACTGTCCCGAGGTGCTTCACCGGGTGTTCCCCCAGGCGTCGACCGTGGGTTGAAGGAGACGAGGCGGTTTGCGCATTTACGCGGCAACGAAGAGGGTCTTCCGGCCCCGCTTCCCGAGGAAGTGTTCGAAAAATCCGGTCTGACGTTCTCTGGGGCTTGGACAAAGGGTGACCCGGGGTGGCACAACATGGAGTGAGGAAAAGCCCCTCGCGTTTCCCGTAGGTCGGAATAAGGCTTTGGGGTGTAAGCAAGCAAAGGTAATGCGATAGGCGGCAAAAAACCGAGGCTCACCTCATCTCTCGTGTTCGTCCGGCGCTGCAGTCTTTGGATGAGAAGGAGGGGGCCTTCGCTAAGTCTTTCCGGCGCGCCATCCGGCCCAGAGTCCTGCGGCCACGATGAGCCCGCCGCCGATCCAGTGGGCGGGGGTCAGCTCCTCGCCCAGAAACAGGGCCGAGAGCAGCGCACCGTAAAGGGGGAGGGTGTTGTAGAACACCATGGCGCCGCTGGGGCCTAAATGCTTCACGCCGGTGTTCCAGGCAAAGAATCCCAGCACACTGGGGAACAGGCCGATGTAGACCACGGCCAGCCACAGCCAGGGACGCCATTCCACAGGCTGGACCCGGATTTCCATCAACGCGGCCAGCAGCAGCAAGGGGGTGGCCAGGAAGGCCGACCACGCCGTTGCCCCTAAGGACGAACGGGTGCGCATGGTCCGGCGCCCCAGCACCGAGTACAGGCCCCAGAGGGAGGCCGCAATCAGGATAAGGAGGTCGCCGGGGTTGAACCGCAGCCCCAACAGGGTGTCCCAGGAGCCTCCGGTGATGAGCCAGGCCACGCCCAGAAAGGCCGCGGACGCGGCCAGGACCTGGTGGCGGGTCATGGGTTCTTTGAGGAGCCAGGTGGCCCAGAGGCCGGTGAGGAAGGGGCCCAGGGCCGCGATGAGGGTGGCGTTGGTGGCCGTGGTGTAGCGCAGCCCCAGGTATAGGATGGGCACGAACAGCGCCACACCCGTCAGGGCCATGCCCAGGAGCCATCCTTTCTCCCGCCCCAGGCGCAGTTCTTGGGGTTGAAGCCGGCGCAACAGGAGATAGAACACCAGGGAGGCCACGCTGAAGCGCAGTGCGGCCAGGGTCAGGGGGCCAATGACCGTTCGCAGGGCGCGTCCCAATACGATGTTCGTCGCCCACACGAACGTGGCCGTGTTCACCAAGAGCATGCCTTTCCAGGGAAAGCCTCGCGCGGACACGGGCACCAGTATAACACGTTGCCTCGGAGGGGCGAAGGGCGGTGGGTCTCCCGGGAGGTCCTTCGGAAGTTTTAGCAACTCTTGAAGAGACCTCCACAACTTTTCCACAACCTGGGCTTAGGATGGAGAACAAAGCAACGGCTTGATGAATGGGAATGAACGGATGAATCAAGCCAAAAACCTGAACGCAGGAGGTGTGCTCATGAACACGTGGAAAACCAAACTCTTTGTGGTCGTCCTGGCAGGCGCGGGTCTGCTGTGGGGATGTACCGGACAGGCCCTCTCGGAGACGCCCGCATCGCCTTCCCCCACGGTGGCCGAGGCCACCGCAACGCCGGAGGAGGTCGCGACGGAGGAGGTGAGCGTGACCACCGCGGTTCCGGACCAGACCCTCACGCCAGGTATGGGTGGACCGGGACGGGGACGGGGCCAGGGACCGGCTCATGCTGGTCAGGGACCTGGGGGTCCGCCCGAAGGCCGAGGACCGGATAACCCCTGGCGGGCCTTCCATCAGATGCCGGTGCCCGAGGAGTACGCGTCCCTGACGCAACCCATGCCGGGGGACCCGGCCTCCATCGAACGGGGCGCGGAACTGTATCAATCCTATTGCGCCTCGTGTCACGGGGAGACGGGCATGGGCGACGGGCCGGCCGGGGCCTCTCTGACCCCGCCCCCCTCGCCCCTGGCGCGCACGGCTCCCAAACTGAGCGACGGCTATCTCTACTGGCGCATCGCCGAGGGTGGGCTGGCCTTTGGCACCTCCATGCCCTCCTTCGGTACCGCGCTTACGGAACAGGACATCTGGGACATTATCAACTTCTTGCGCACCATGGAGGCCGCGGAAGACCCTCAGGCTGCCCAGCGCCTGCAGGAAGCCCTGCAGCAGGCCGTGGAGCAGGGGGTCATCACCCAGGAGGAGGCCGACCTCTTCCTCCAGGTCCATGACCTCATTGAAGCCTACCGACAGGCCCATTGGGAGCAGCTGCGGGGGCAGGGAAGCCAGCAGGGCTCCATGATCGACCTCATCCTGCAGGGCCTGGTGGACAGCGGTCAGATTGATGAGGCCACCGCGCAGCGCTTCCGGGACGTACTCCAGCGCCTTCAGGACGCGCAGATGCTGCCGTAACGCCGTTGTCGCCGTCCCCTTCGGCGAAGGCCGGGACCCAACCTCGGGTCCCGGCCTTCGCCGAAAGGGACGGCGACAACGGCGTCACGGCAGCATCTGCGCATCCTGAAGGCGCTGGAGTACG
>WFVP01000017.1 GCA_015491595.1 Anaerolineales bacterium | reverse complement strand
GTTGGCGGCCATGATGCCTTACCATCGGGAACGCTTTGGAAACCCGGCCTCCCTGCACGTCTACGGGCAGGAAGCCGATGCCGCGGTCGAAGCGGCCCGCCAGCAGGTGGCCCAGGTCCTGGGGTGCCAGCCCCAGGAAGTAGTGTTCACGGGAGGTGGGACCGAGTCCAACAACGCGGCCCTCAAGGGCGTCCTTCTGGCGCTGATGAAACGGGGGAAGCAGCACTTCATCGTGAGTGCCGTGGAGCATCCATCGGTGCTGGCGCCGGCCCGGCAGTGGGCGCGGCTCTTCGGCCTGGACCTGACCGTGCTCCCGGTGGATGGATACGGTCGGGTGGACCCGGATGACCTCAAGCAGGCCCTGCGGAAGGACACGGCCCTGGTGTCCATCATGTGGGCGAACAACGAGGTGGGCACCCTGCAGCCTGTTCGGGAGCTGGCCGAAATCTGCCAGGAAGCCGGGGTGGTCTTCCATGTGGACGCGGTCCAGGCTGCGCCCCATCTGCCGTTGGAGCTGGACCGGGTGCCGGTGCACCTGGTCTCCATCAGTGCCCACAAGATGTACGGTCCCAAGGGCGTGGGCGCGCTGGTGGTGCGCGGCGGGACGCCCTTCGAGCCCTTGCTGGTGGGCGGTGGTCAGGAATACGGCTTGCGCTCCGGCACCCTCAACGTGCCGGGCATCGTGGGATTGGCCACCGCCCTTTCCCTGGCCCAGGAGGAGCGGGAGGCCCGCTGGGACCACCTGGTGCGCTTGCGCAATCGTTTGATTGAAGGGGTGCTGGAGCGGCTTCCCGAAGCGCGTCTCACGGGTCATCCGGTGGACCGCCTTCCCCATCACGCCAGCTTCGTTATTCCCGGGGTGGATGCCCAGGTACTGCTCCCGATGCTGGACCTGGCGGGCTTTGCGTGTTCTTCGGGTTCCGCCTGCAAGGTGGGCGTGCCTGAGCCTTCGGAAGTGCTTCTGGCCATGGGGTATCCTCCTGACGACGCGCGCGGGGCCCTGCGGATTACCCTGGGCAAGGACAACACCCTGGAGGAAGTGCAGGCCTTTCTGGAGGTGCTGCCGGCCATGGTCGCCCGCGCCCGGGAAGTGCGAGGATAGCCTCCGGATGAACGGGTCCCTTGACGGATTTGCCTCCCGTCTCCCCTCGTGGTATCTGTAAAGGGTGCTTGTTTCTGCACAGGACGGGTCTGGTCGGTTCGCGACGGCTCGAAACAGGGCTTGGCAACGCAAGGTGATGCAACGATGACCCAATCCTCCGCTCCCTCGTTCCCCGACCCTCTCCGAGAGGCTCAGCGTGCGCGATGGTACCGGGCCGTATGGTGGCTGGGCTTGGCGCTCATCGTGCTGGCGGCTTGGGGGTACCGTAGCCTGGGCCGCAATTGGGACGAAACCTACGGGCTGCACCCCGACGAGCGCTTTCTGGCCATGGTGCTCTCGGCCATCGAGCCCGTGGCTTCTTTGAGCCAGTACTTCGACACGGCCACTTCTCCCCTGAATCCGGCCAATCGGGGCTTCGGGTTCTTCGTGTACGGCACCCTGCCCCTGTTCCTCATTCGCTATGTCGGCGAGTCCCTGGGCCAGAAGGGCTACGGCGAGTTTATGTTGCTGGCCCGACTGTTTTCCACCCTGGCCGATTTGGGCACCCTGCTTCTGGTGGCCTGGATGGCCCGGCGGTTGTATGGAATTCGGGCGGGCCTGCTGGCGGCCGCGTTCTACGCCTTCTCCGTGATGCCCATTCAGCAGAGTCACTTTGGCACGGTGGATAATTTCCTCGTACTGTTCCTGACCCTGAGTCTGGCCGTGGCCCTGGGCATCCAGACCTATCCCAGGCCCCTGGACCACCGAGCCTGGCCCTGGTTCGTGGGGTTCGGCCTGGCCTTTGGCGCGGCCATGGCTTCGAAGGTCAGCGCCTTTCCCGCGGCCTTTTTGCTCCCTCTGGCCCTCGTATTACGCTGGATGCAGCACCCGCGTCAGGCCCTGCGAGAGGGACGCGCGGCGTTGCAATGGACCCTGGTGGCGGGGGCCGTGAGCGTGCTCGTCTTCCGGGTGGCCCAACCCTACGCTTTCACCGGACCTCATTTCTGGAACTTTGGCATCCACCGGGGTTGGCTGGACAACCTGGCGGCCCTCAAGGCCCAGGCCAGTGGCGCCGCGGATTTTCCCCCGGCCATGCAATGGGCCCGACGTCCCCTGACGTACGGTCTGGTGAACTATGTCCGTTGGGGGGTCGGGCCTGCGCTGGCGGTTTTGGTCATGGTGGCCTCGGGCCTTCTGGCCTGGCGCCTGTGGCGTCGAGAAGGACAGTACGGCCTGGTGTGGTTGTGGGGCGTGGGGTACTTCGCCTGGCAGTCCACCATCTGGAACCCCACCATGCGTTATTTCCTGCCCGCGTATCCGGCCCTGAGCGTGGTGGCGGCCTGGGGATTGGAGTACGGACTCCGGCATCCCCGTCGCGCGTGGCGTTGGGTCGCTCGGGGAGCCGGTCTCATCGTCCTGCTCGCCACCGCGGCCTGGGCGTGGGCCTTCGTGCAAATCTATACCCGACCCCATACCCGCATGGCCGCGTCCCGCTGGATTTTCCGCCACGTTCCCGGCCCGGTGAACCTGATGTTGCAAACGGAGGAGGGTCCCTTCCAGGAGCCGCTGCCGGTGCCCCCGGACCAGGTGGTGACCCCCGAATCGCCCCTGGTCCTCCCCTTCCGGGCGCCGGTGACGGGCGAGCTGGAGGCCGTTACCCTGTATCGGGTGGAACACCTGAGCATCCAGCCCCAGACCGTCACGGTCACGGTTACCTTGCTGTCTGCCATGGCCGGGCCCGATGCCCCGCCGCTGGCGCGCGCCCAGGCCGCCCTGCCTTTGCCCCAGGACCCGCGGCGTCCACCCACGCCGGTGCGTTTGGCCTTTGACGCGCCTCCTCAGGTGCGGGAAGGGGAGATGTACGTCTTGCGCGTCGAAGTGGCCGCCGGTACGTATCGTTTCACCGGCGCCATCATCGCCAACGAAACCTCCTGGGACGACGGCCTGCCCCTGCGCATCGATGGGTACGACCCCTTCGGAGGGATATATCAGGGGCTGAACCTGGAGCTCTATTGGGACGACAACGAGGACAAACGGCAGCGCTTCTACGACATCCTGGATCGGGCCGATGTCATCCTCATCACCTCCAGCCGCCAGTGGGGGAGCCTGCCCCGACTGCCCGAACGCTATCCCCTGGTCATTGAGTACTACTACGACCTCATGGGCTGTCCCCGGACCATGACCATTGAAGCCTGTTACAACATCGCGCAGCCGGGGATGTATCCGGGCTTGTTAGGATTCGAACTGGTTCAGGTGTTCCAATCCGACCCCACCCTGGGGCCCTGGCGCATCAACGACCAGCCCGCGGACGAAGCCTTTACCGTGTACGACCATCCCAAGGTTTTCGTTTTTCGCAAAACCAAGGACTACGACCCCGACCGGGTCCGGCGCCTCCTGGGCGCGGTGGATTTGCGCTACGTCCAGCGCACCCTGCCGGGGGAAGCGCCCCCGCATCCGGCCAATCTGTTCCTTCCACCTCACCGGTGGGCCCGGGCGCGGCAGGAGGGTACCTGGCGGGACATCTTTCCCCCCAACAACCCTCTCAACCAATCCCCGTTGTTGGCCCTGGTGGCCTGGTACGGGTTCATAGCGGTGTTGGGATGGATGGCCTGGCCATACCTGCGTCCCCTGTTCGGGGCCATGGACCACCGCGGATATCCCTGGGCCCGCATTGCGGGGATGCTCTTGTGGGCCTGGCTGGCCTGGATGTTGAGTGCATGGGGCCTTCCGGTTACCCGGAGGACCCTGTGGGCCGTGTGGGGCCTGCTGGCCCTGGGCGCTTTGGGGTTGGTCTGGCGACGGCGGGCATCTTGGCGAGAAGAGGCTGCTGCTCTGGCCCGTGTGGCCCTCCGATGGGAACTCTGGTTCCTGCTGTTCTTCGCGCTGGACCTGTTCCTCCGGGTGATGAATCCCGATTTGTGGCATCCGGCCCGGGGCGGCGAGCGGCCCATGGAACTGTCCTACCTGCACGCCGTGCTACGCAGCACCACCTTTCCCCCGTATGACCCCTGGTTCGCGGGTGGCTTCATGAACTACTACTACTGGGGCTTCGTGTTGGTGGGCTTCCCCATGAAGGCTTTGGGTCTGCGCACCGAGGTGGCCTTCAATCTGGCTCTGCCCACCCTCTTTGCGGCTACGGGCGTGGGTGTGATGGGATTGGTGACGGTGCTGTACCGGGCCGTGGCGCCATGGAGCCGCGAACGGTACGCCCAGGCGGTGGGCTTGGCGGGCGGGTTGCTCGCGGTGGTCTTGGGGAACCTGGGCACGGTGAAAATGTTCTGGGAAGGCTTCCAGAACCTGGGCGCGGGCCGCCCCATCGAAGGATTGGCTTTCTGGGAGCGGGTATGGTATGCCCTGGTGGGATTTGGGCTGTGGCTGCGCGGGGCCGAACTGCCCTATCACCTGGGCGAGTGGTACTGGAACCCCAGCCGCATCATCCCCGCGCCGGGGGACGTCCCGCCCATCACCGAATTCCCCTTCTTCTCCTTTCTGTACGGGGATTTGCATCCCCACCTCATCGCCTTTGCCGTAACGGTGCTGGCCATGGCCTGGGCCTGGGCCGTGGTTTCGCATGCCCGACGTCTGCTCTCCTGGCCCGGGGCTTTGTGGACCCTCTTCTGGGGCGGGCTTGTACTGGGCAGTCTGCGACCCATCAACACCTGGGATTTTCCCACGTACTTGCTTTTGGGCATCCTGGCTTTGGGATATGGCTCCTGGACGCTCAATGAGGGTCGGATTTGGTACCGAAAGGTGGTATGGGGTGTGCTCCTCGCGCTGGGCCTGTTGGTGGCGGCCCACGTACTGTGGAAGCCCTACATTGACTGGTACGCTCAGGGTTACAAAGAGGTGGATTTGTGGCGGGGCACCCGGACACCGTTGAGTGCCTACTTGTGGCACTGGGGCCTACTGCTCTACCTGGTGGCCTCGGGGAGCCTGTGGGCGCTCCTTCGCTGGCTCCGAACGACTCCGGCCCTGCCCGTGGTGCGCTGGTGGCGTCGCTGGGGACCGTGGGTGCTGGCGGGCCTGGTGGTGTTGGGGCTTACGGGCCTGGGCTTCTGGGGGGCCTGGAAGGTGGCCGTGGTCTGGGTGGCCGTGCCGTTGCTGGCCGTGTTGGCTTTGCTGGTGGTGCTGCCCGCGATGCCCCTGGCCGTGCGCTTTGCCGGGCTGCTGGCCGGCCTGGCCCTGGCCCTGACCGTGTTGGTGGAGGTGGCGGTCATCCGGGGGGATATCGGCCGCATGAACATGGTGTTCAAGTTCTACCTGCAGGCCTGGTTGCTCCTCTCGGTAGCCGCAGCGCCCTTGGCGGGATGGCTGGTCACCGCAGGGGTGCCGCGTTGGCGGGCGGTGTGGCGTAACGGCTGGACGGGGTTCGCGGCGTTGTTGGTCCTGGGCGCACTGGCCTATACCATGCTGGCCTCCAGCGCGAAAATCCGGGACCGCTGGATCCCGGAGGCTCCGCGCGGATTGGACGGCCTGGCTTTCCTTCCCCTGGCCACTTACCATGACCAGGGCCAGCCTCTGCCCCTGGAGGAAGACTTCGGGGCGATTCAATGGTTGCGACAGCACGTCACGGGCTCGCCGGTGATTGTGGAGGTCAACACGCCGGAATATCGCATGGGTAACCGCATCACCTGGTTTACCGGGCTGCCCGGTGTGGTGGGATGGAACTGGCACCAGCGTCAGCAACGGGGAGTGGTCACGCCATCGGAATGGGTGACCCAGCGGGTGGCCGAAATCGGGCAGTTCTACGCCACTACAGACCGGGCATGGGTGGAAGATTTCCTGCGTCGTTACCGCGTGGCGTATATCATCGTGGGACGCATGGAGAAGGCTTACTACGCCGGTCCAGGGCTGGAGAAATTCCCCCGGTGGTCAGGGGAACTGTGGGAACCCGTTTACCAGGAGGGGGAGATGACGATTTACCGGGTGCTGCCCGGCCCCTTGTATGGCGTTGATTTCATTCCATAGGGGGCTTGTCTGCGGAGAGTGTACTGTACCCTGTC
>WFVP01000016.1 GCA_015491595.1 Anaerolineales bacterium | reverse complement strand
GTTCATGGGCGAGGAGTTGCCCGCGGTCACCGTACCGTTCTGGCGGAACACGGGCTTCAGCCGGGCCAAGGCCTCCATGCTGGTGTCCCGCCGCGGGCTTTCATCTACCTTGAACTCCTTGTCAATCTCCACGACGTTCCCAAACTCATCCACGAAACGCTCCTTGACCCGCAAGGGGACAATCTCCTCCTCGAACTTGCCTGCGTCAATGGCGGCAATGGCCCGCTGGTGGGAACGAAGGGCAAACGCGTCCTGGTCCTCCCGGCTGATGTTGAACTTCTCGGCCACGTTTTCCGCGGTGTTCCCCATGCTGATGTATGCCTCGGGGTATTCCAGGGCCATGTCCCGATGCGGGTCGTAGTAGAACCCCGTCATGGGGACCAGGCTCATGCTCTCCACGCCACCGGCCACGATGACGTCCGCGTCTCCGAAGGCGATGGCGTGGGCCGCGGTAGCGATGGCCTGCAGGCCCGAAGAGCAGAAGCGGTTGAAGGTCGCGCCGGGAACGCTCACCGGCAGGCCCGCCCGGAGCACGATGAGCCGGCCCATGTTCAGGCCCTGGGGACCCTCCGGGAAGGCGCAACCCATAATCACATCGTCGACCATCTCGGGTTCCAGGCCGGGCACGCGGCGAATGGCCTCCCGAATCACAGCCGCGGCCATGTCTTCCGGTCGGTAATTGCGCAGGGTTCCTTTCTTTGCCCGGCCCACGGCCGTGCGCACCGCGCTCACAATGTAGACGTCCGTTTTGCGGCTCATAGGTTATCCTCCTTGGAATGCAAATTCCTGTTCTTTTGCCTGCACCGCAAACATGTTCCCCTTCGTCCCTTGCCACCGTTTCCCCAGCGGCCATCGCCCCCTCCGATGACCGCCGGGACGGTCCTCAGTTCCGCAACGGCTTACGGTGCTTCAGAATGTGCCACATACGTTCTTGGGTCTTGGGCTGCTGGGCCAGTTCCAGGAAGACCTCCCGCTCCAGGTCCAGCAAATCATCCTCGGTCAGGTAGGACGGGCCGGTGACCCGGTCGCCGCCCGTGAGCACGTAGGCCAGCTTGGTGGCCAGGAAGTACTCGTACTCGGTAATGAACCGGCCTTCCTTCATGTTGTAGGCCATGGAGACCAGAGCCGCGCGCGCGTCGGGCCCCAGGACGTAAATGGCGCTCTTGTACGGCGGCGGCATGTAGCCTTCCTCGTACAGGCGGATGACCTCCTGCTTGGCCACGTGGAAGCGGCGTTCCGCGTTGAGCACCACCGGCGCATGGGCATAGAGGTAACCGAACTCCTTGGCCTCAAACGCGCTCAAGGCCACCTTGGCCGTGCCAATCTGTTCGAACGCCTTGGCCAGATAGGGCAGCACCTGGGACGGATGCTCGTTGGGCGCGCTTTCCGCAGCCCAGGCCACCATGCGCATACATCCACCGCCCGCGGGAATCAATCCCACACCCATTTCCACCAAGCCGATGTAGCTCTCGGCCGCGGCCACCGGGTTCGGCGAGGCCATCATGAGCTCCACGCCGCCTCCCAGCACCCGACCGTGCACCGCGACCACCACGGGCTTGTGGAAGTAGTAGATGCGCTGCATGGTCTTCTGGAATTCCCGGACCACCTCGTCCAGGTTGTCCAGAGACTGGATGATTTCCAGCAAATTGGCACCGTTGCTGAAGTTGCGGCCATCGTTGGCGATGACCAGCCCCCGGAAGTCACCGTCGCCCACGATGTCCAGGGCCTTGTGGATGCCCTCAATGACGCTGCGGCCCAGGGTGTTCCCGCGGGAGTGGAACTCCAACAGGGCCACGCCGTCGCCGATGTCCACCAGCGTGGTGTCCGGGTTCTGCCAGATGACCCGGTCCTTCTGGCGCAGGAAGTAGGCCAGGGGGATTTCATCGGCCGGCGGCGGGTCGTCCTGGTAACCTTCGCCGTAAACGTAGCTCTTCTGCTCGGGACCGAAGCCCAGGTAGAAGGACTTGGCCTCTTTGGCGGGCATCTCCTTCACCCAATCGGGCATGGGTTCGCCCGCGGCCTCCGCATCCTGCAGGACCCGCTCGAAGCCCAGCACGTCCCAGGTCTTGAAGGGGCCATACGTCCAGCCGAAGCCCCACATCATGGCCCGGTCCACGTCCGCGGGCTTCTCGGTGATTTCGGGAATGCGCCGGGCAGTGTAGGCCATGAGGGAGAGGAAATGGCTGCGCACGAACTCGCCAATCCGGCCCTCGTCCTCGTACAGGGCCCGGAGCCGCTCGTCCAGGTCTTTGATTTCCTCGTACTTCTCCAGACCGGGCAGGTTCTTCTCCTTGGGCGGCTCGTACTCCAGGGTCTCGAAGTTGATGGACCAGATTTCGCCGTTGGGCATCTTCTTGTAGAAGCCGGCCTTGGTCTTTTCGCCCAACAGGCCCTTCTCTACCATCTTCCGCACCACGTCGGGGATGCGGAAGGTCTCCCGCTTCTCGTCGTCGGGGACGTTTTCGTAGAGGTTGTCGGCCACGTGGACCAGGGTATCCAGGCCCACCAAATCGGCCGTGCGGAAGGTGGCGCTGCGCGGGCGTCCCAGAAGCCGCCCCGTCAGGGCGTCGATTTCCTCGATGGTGTACTTCCCTTCCACGGCCAGATGCAACGCCTGAAGCATCCCGTACAGACCGATGCGGTTGGCGATGAAGTTGGGGGTATCCTTGGCAATCACGATGCCCTTCCCCAGCAGCACCCGCCCGAACCACATCATGCGTTCCAGGACGTCCTGACGGGTGTCCTTGGTAGGGATGAGCTCCAAAAGCTTGAGATATCGGGGCGGGTTGAAGAAGTGGGTCCCCAGGAACCGCCGCCGGAAGGGCAGGCGCCGGCCCTCCACGATTTTGTGCACGGGCAGCCCGCTGGTGTTGGTGGAAATCACCGCGTCGCGACGGGCCACCTTTTCAATCCGGGCCATCAGTTCCTGCTTGATGTCCAGCCGCTCCACCACGGCCTCGATAATCCAATCGGCTTCCCGAAGGCGGTCAAAGTGCTCATCGAAGTTGCCCAGTCGGATGCGTCGGGCAACACGGGGGGTGTACAGAGGAGCAGGCTGCAGCTTCAGCATGCGCTTGAAGTTGGCCTCGACGATAGCGTTCTTGTGTTCCCCTTCGGCCGCAATGTCCAGCAAATCCACCTGCAATCCCGCGCCGGCCAGCAGGGCCGCAATCTGGGACCCCATCACGCCGGCGCCCAGCACGGCTACACGTCGAAAAGGTCGATACCCGGTCATAGGTTCCTCCGTTGGGAGTCTGTAGAGGTTGCTTTAAGCGTAACCATGCCCCAGATTTGGGGTTTTCACTAAGTTACTCGTCTGTATCCTAACAAAAAGCCGCGGCCTTGAGAAGGGACAACCCTCATACACGAGGGGGAAGGCTTCGGCCCCGGTCTCACCGCTACAGGTCGCCGGAGGCCTGGGTGTCCAACCAAGCGATGGTCACGCCTTCGCCGCCTTCCGCGGGGTCGCCGGGACGAAAGCGGACGACCACCGGGTGCTCCCGAAGAAAGCGGCGCACGGCTTCCCGAAGGCGCCCGGTCCCTTTGCCATGTACAATACGCACCCAGGGCAGGCCCGCCAGATAGGCCTGCTCCAAATAGCGCTCCAGTTTCTCCAGGGCTTCCTCCACCGTCATGCCCCGCAGATGGCATTCCGGGCCTGGGGAAGGGGTTCGCATCGGCGTCGCCACTTCCACCCGAGGCTTGGCTTCCGTCCCTTCCCCCCGGGATGGTGAGGCCAGCACCCGCAGCTCCTGCGGGGAAACCCGCAGCCGAAGAGGACCCATTTGGACCTCAACATCGTGGTCGCCCACCTGCAGCACCACCCCTTCCTGCTGGAAGCGGGGCAGGTAGACCCGCGCCCCCGGCGCCAGCTCGCGAGATTCCTCGGCCTCGTGATCAACGGAACGCGCGGGGGGCTCCCCGCTGACCTGCTGGGCCAGGATGTCCACCCGTTCCCGGTCCTGGCGCAGGGCCTCCACGTCCTCTCGGGAGCGACCTTCGTAAAGCCATCGGCGCTCCAGGGCCTTCAACTGGCGTCGCAGGGTTTCGACTTCCTCCTGGGCCTGGGACCGGGCCTCCTCCAGGATGGCCCGGCGTTCCTCTTCAATGGCCTCCAAACGACGACGCAATTCGGCTTCCTTCTGGGCCAGCGCCTGCCGCAAGGCCTCGGCCTCCTCGCGCGCCTTCCGGGCTGCCTGTTCGTGTTCCTGGATGGAGGCCAACAGGTCTTCGGTGTCCCGCTGGTCGGGGGTGAGGCGCCGGCGGGCTTCTCGCAGAATGGCCGGGTCCAGGCCCAGGCGCCGCGCGATGATGAGGGCGTTGGAACGTCCGGGCAGGCCCAGGAGGAGGCGGTAGGTGGGTTGCAGGGTTTCGGGATCGAACTCCATGCTCGCGTTGCGCACGCCCGGCGTCCGGTGAGCGTACACTTTGAGCTCCGGGTAGTGGGTCGCCACCAGGGTGGTCACGCCCCGCTGGACCAGCGCGTCCAGAATGGCCCAGGCCAGGGCCGCGCCTTCATGGGGGTCCGTGCCGGCGCCCAGCTCGTCCAGCAGCACCAGGGAGCGCCGGTCCGCCTTTTCCAGAATCCGGATGATGTTGCGAATGTGGGCGGAGAAGGTGGACAGGGATTGCTCGATGGATTGCTCGTCGCCAATGTCCGCGTAAACCCCCTTGAAGACGCTCAACGCCGAGCCCTCGGCCGCAGGAATGAAGATGCCCGTTTGGGCCATCAGGGCCAACAGGCCCACCGTCTTCAAGGTCACCGTTTTGCCCCCGGTGTTGGGCCCCGTGATGACCAGGGCGTACACATCCTCGTCCAGCACGATGTCCACGGGCACCACCCGTTCCCGGGGAATCAAAGGATGCCGGGCCTGAAGGAGGCGCAGGGTGCTTCCGGGGTGAGGGGGCGGTGCCTCGCGAAACGGCTCGATGCGGGGTTCAATGGCGTCCAGTTCCAGGGCATATCGGGCCCGGGCGAAGAGCATGTCCAGGTCCCCCAGGCCTTCCACCACCCGTACCAACGTCTCCGCCGCCCGGCCCACCCGCTGGGAAAGGCGACGGAGAATCCGCCGTACTTCCCGCTCCTGCTCCTGTTCCAAATCCCGCAGCCGATTGTTCAAATCCACCACGGCAAAGGGCTCGATGAAATACGTGGCCCCCGTACCCGACTGGTCGTGCACGATGCCCGGAAACCGGTTCCGATGCTCGGCCTTGACGGGGAGGACATAGCGTCCCGCGCGCAGGGTGATGATGGGTTCCTGAAGCAGCGCCCGGATGTCGGGGGAGCGAATCATGGTCTCCAGGCGTTCCCGAAGAAGACGATGGGTCTCCCGCAATCCCTGCCGGATGGAGAAGAGTTCGGGGGTGGCCGTGTCTCGAATCCGCCCTTCCTCGTCCATCACCTCCGCAATGGCTTCGGCCAACCCAAAGCGGGTGGGCCACTCCCGCACCAGGCGGGCCAGGCGGGGGAATTGACGCCGTTCCCGCATGATGGCCCGGCGCAGGTTCTCGGCCACCCGTACGGTGCGCTGGACCTGCAGGAGCTCCCCGGGGTGCAGCACCCGCCCCCGGGCGGCCATGCGCACGATTTCCCGAATATCCGACGCGCTCGACAGGTCGGGATTGTGCCGTGCGAGGAACTGCACAGCCTCGCGGGTCCGGGCCAACCGTCCCCGGGCGTGGTCGGGGTCCGTGGTGGGACGCAGGGCCAGCGCCTTCTCCCGACCCAGGGAGAAGTGGGTCAGGGCCGCGATACGCTCGAGAATCTTGAAGAAATCCAGCGTTTCCAGGTCCCGATGTTCCATCCCGATGCTCCTGGCGCCACAACCGCTACAAGTGTAGCGTAAACCCGTCCGGGAGGAGGACCGGGTCGGGAAAACGGACCGCCGTCCGACGGGCCTCTTCCGCTCCACCGGCTTTCCGTCCCCGGGCGCTTCCCGAATCCGCCCGCTCAAGGTCACGAAGCCTTTCGGGCGATGTAAAAGGTGTAGGCGCCCTGGGGGTCCACCGCCTGCCCCAGATAGCGCCGCAACCAGGCCACGACGAGGCGGAAGTTCCAGGACGCCCGGGTCCAGGTCCAGCGGCCGGTGAGGATGCGCGTCAGCAGGCTGGGAAGGCCCAAATAATGACCCCATTCCAGAGCCCGCAACGCGGCCGGGGAAAAGTAGTGCCACCAGAGCACCACCTGGAATCCCGCTCGTTCCAGCCGGGGAACCCAGACCTCGGGGGCGTCACAGTGGACGTGGCGCGAAATCCGCTGGAACCACGCCCGGTACCGCCGCGCCACACCCTTAAGGCCTACCCGTTCGCTCCAGCGGGCCAGGCTCAACATGGGCGCAAAACGGTGATTGGGGACGGAGAAGACCAGCCATCCCCCGGGTTGCAACACCCGGGCCACCTCTTGAAGGACCGCGTCCAGATGGGGAATGTGTTCCAAGACGGAGTTGCTCACCACCGACGCAAAGGCACCCGAAGGGAAGGGCATGGCCGCGCCGTCCGCGCACACCCAACCCCGGTGGGCCCGCCATCGTTTCGCCTCCCGGAGCGCGGGCCACCAGGGGTCCAGGCCGATGGGCCGGCGGTTGCCATAGGCCCAGTAGGCAAAGTGTCCATCGCCGCACCCCAAATCCAGCACCGGCTCCGGCAGGCGCAGCAGGCGAAAGAAATGGGCCTCGAAGGCCCGCAGCAGGGCTCGAAAGAAGGGAATATCCGTCACCTGCTCCTGCAATCGTTCCAGAGGAACAGGGCCGGAGGGGGGCAACGCGACTCGGGCGATGGACAGGGAGACGGTCTCCCCGGAGGTCGGGTTCTCGGCCATCATGGGCTATCCGTTGGCCAGACCTTCATGGTTGACCCGTTGTTGCAGGGCCTTCCAGGCCCCCTCCCACGGACGTTCCCCCCAGCGGGGACGCTTGGGAATCTCCACCGTGCTGACCCTGCCGAAAAGCTGGGCGACGTGGGTAGCCAGCTCGTCCCAGTTGTCGTCCTTCAGGGCCAGGTAGAGCAAATCCCGATAACGAGGGGCCCAGGCCCAATCCCGGCGGAACTTATCGGCCTTGAGCCAAAAGCCCTTCTTTTCCCAGGCCGTGCTGGTGGTGTCCACGAGGCGTTGGATATCGTCCAAAAGCAGGGCCAGAAAGGCGGCCATGTCCTTGGCCTCCGCGTCCTGCTTGCCGTGCACCAACAGGGCCCGCAGGGTATAGGCCAGCAGTTTGAGCAGACGTTGACGCTGGGCGTGCAGGCTCTGGCTACGAAACACTCGACTCATGGTGGGCCTCCAGGCGGGGAACCTCCTTCCCCCACATCAGGCGTAGTCCATCTGACAGGGGTCGGGGGGCGGGGTCACGTTTTGCGGCTCCAGGGGGTAAACCCGCCAGGCCAGGGAAACCGGGTCCAGTTGGGCCTGCACTTCGTCGGGCAGGGCCACCAACAAGGCCTCGGCTTCCACCAGGGGTTTGGTTCCCTGTTC
>WFVP01000015.1 GCA_015491595.1 Anaerolineales bacterium | reverse complement strand
AGATGTGTATAAGAGACAGAGGGTTCCACCCGCATGTGGACTTCCGCGAACTGCCCGGCACCGCCCGTTTGCTTCTTGTGCCGGTACTTCGCGTTGCCCACCTTGGTGATGGTTTCCCGGTAAGGGACCTTGGGTTCCTCCACCCGCAGGTTGAGTTGGAACTTGGCCCTGGCCTTGCGGATGGCCACGTCGATGTGCTGGTCCCCCATGCCCTGGATGATGGTCTGATTGATGGAACCATCCTGGTACCAGGAGAGGGTCGGGTCTTCTTCGCAGAGCCGGGTCAGGGTCGGACCCAATTTGGTGGAATCGGCCTGGGTTTCGGGGACCACGGCCACCCGGTACAGGGCCTTGGGGTATTCGGGCATGGGGAGGATGATGGGGTTCTCCTTGCTGCACAGGGTGTCGCCGGTGCCGGTTACGTTGAGTTTGGGTACCGTGCCGATATCCCCCGCGTGCAGTTCGGGGACCGGGATTTGCTCCTTCCCCCGCTGCACGTAGAGGTTGCCGATGCGCTCTTCGGCCTCCTTGTTCGCGTTCCAGACCCGGGTATCGGCCCGAAGCACTCCTGAGACCACTTTGAGGTACGTGACCTTGCCCACGAAGGGGTCCGCGGTGGTCTTCCAGACGTACGCGGCCAGGGGGCCGTCGTCGGAGACCGGGACCGGAATCTCGTCGCCCTGCGGGGTTTTCGCGGTCACCTGGCCTTTTTCATCGGGTGCCGGGACCAGGGCCAGCAGCAGGTCCAGCAGGGGTTGCAGGCCGATGCGCTTTTCCCCGGCCGCGACCAGGACCAGCATGTAACTGCGCTCCTTGAGGCCGGCCTTGAGGCCCTGGATGATGTCTTCAGGGGCCAGGTCGCCTTCTTCGAAGTACTTGTCCATCAGGGCCTCGTCGCTTTCCGCGGCGGCCTCCACCAAGGCCTGCCGGGCTTCTTCGGCCTGATCCTGAAGGTCCGCGGGGATGTCCGCTTCTTCGTTGTCCGGCCCCAGGTAGGCCTTCATGTGGATGAGATCGACCACGCCCTGGAAGTTGGGCCCCGCGCCGATGGGCAGTTGCGCGGGAATAAGGCGCAACCCGGCGAGTTCCTGCATTTCCTCCAAACGTTGTCTGAAGTTGGCCCCTTCCCGGTCCATCTTGTTGATGAGGACCAGGGCCGGCAGGTTGAACTTCTCGATGTAGGTCAGGGCCTTTTCGGTGCCCACGGCCGGCCCGGCCACGGCATCCACCAGGAGCAGGGCGGCCTCGGAAACCCACAGGGCGGAAATCACCTCACCGATGAAATCCGTGGAACCGGGGGTATCCAGCAGGTTGATTTTATGGTCCTTGTATTCCAGGGGGATGACCGAGGTAAACAGGGAAACCCCGCGGCGCTTTTCCTCGTCCTCGTAGTCGGAGACCGTGTTGCCTTCGGTTGGGGAACTCATTCGCGTAATCACGCCCAGATGGAAGAGCAGGGCTTCGGTGAGCATGGTCTTTCCCGCGCCGCTGTGGGCCACCAACGCGACGTTTCGCAAGGCAGAGGTGGGGTAAACGCGCATGGAACCATCTCCTGGCAGGAGGGTGTGACGGGGAGCAGGGAGGCAGGCTGGAAGGATTTTACGGGAAAGGGAAAGGGTTGTCAAAGCAGGGCGAAGCGTTATAATTGGAGGCGCACGGGCGGGTAGCTCAGCTGGTTAGAGCGCCGCACTCACATTGCGGAGGTCGGGGGTTCAAGTCCCTCCCCGCCCATGCCAGAACCCGGGTCAGAGCCCGGGTTTCATTGTTTCCCCAGACGGCCTTGACACATGGGCCATCCCCCCTACAATAGGGGCGGTTCGCACAAAGGGATGGTGCGCCGAAGACCGCAGGGGCCCGCAAGGGCTTAAACATCCTGCCGAGGCGCGAGCAGGACCTTTCCCCGAAGGTGGGGAAGGCGCGTCTTTGCCTCGGCAGCCTGGGCAAAGACGCTTTCTTTTTATTCCTCCACAGGAGGTGAGCCTTGGCCGTTACGCGTGCCCGTAAACGAGAACTGTTGGAGCAATACAAAACCTACCTGGCCCAGAGCCAGGGCGTGGTCCTCATT
>WFVP01000014.1 GCA_015491595.1 Anaerolineales bacterium | reverse complement strand
GATACGCGCCATCGCTGACTTCCCCCAGCCGGAAGCCCCGTTCCGCATCGTACGCGGCCAGCCGGGGATGCACGGCCAGCAGGAACGCGCCCTCCAGGTCCTTGGGGACTTCCACATTCAGCCAGCGGAAGGCCACCTCGCCATCCTCTTCCCAGGTCTTCAGCCGACGCAGGGCCCAGTCCAGGCCCAGGTCGTCCCGCAGGGCCAGCAGTTCCTCCAGTTTGCCGTGCAGGGTGCCGATGTAGAGGGAAAAGCCCTCCAGGCCAAAGGGCGGCTGCTCATCCGATTCCGGCGCATCGTAGACCAGGACCGTGCGGCTGGTCAGGGTATCCCGGATGAGTTCGTTCCGCAGTCCGGTCTCGCCGCCGGTGAGCGTCGCGGTGATGCCTTCCCAGATGTGCCCTTCGGCCTCGCGAATTTCCTGCACCAGGGCCTCGTCCTGCCGGGCGTGGGCCTCGTTGATGATGGCCTGCTCCTCCGGGAAGTCCACCACCGCGCCGTCCCGCTTCCGGAAAGCCTCCCAGGAGGCCTCCACCGTCTCCCGTTCGATGCGGCTCTGGCCGTAGGGCCGGTAGTTGGGGTTCCCCTGGCTGTCGGACGGGACGGGGTAGACGTAAACCTCGCCCTGCTCGCCGGGGTAACGGGCACAGCGGCCGGCGCGCTGCAGCACCGCGGCCGCGGGAGCGAGTTCCGTGTGCAGCACTTCTGCGCTGATGTCCAGGCCCACCTCCACCACCTGGGTCGCCACCACGATGAGGGAAGGCTGTTCGGCCTGCAGGCCCTCCGGGCCCCACAATTCCCGCAGCAGTTGCTCCTTGACCAGCCGGTGCCCGCGGGTAAACCGGCTGTGCAGCAGCATCACCCAGGGGCCTTTTTGGGAAAGCAGGTGCTCCCGCAACCGGGCCACCAGCGGCCGGGCGGCTTCCTTGGGGTCCGGGGCCTGGGCGACTTTTTGGTATTCCGCCTCGGTAATCAGGTCGCGGAAAGGCACGGCCCGCGCGCCCCTTTCCAGCAGGCTCTGGTAGAGGTCCTGCGCCCGGTCCACGGTGTTGAGCACGGCTAAGGTGCGGGTACGGTGGGTCTCCAGCACGGCCTCCGGGGTCTCGGTCAGGGGATTTTCCCGCGTGTGGAAGCGGCGGGTTTTGGGCGGCAGGCCCCCGCGGCCTGCGATGACCTGGGCTTCCTTCGGCGGGACCACTTCCACATGCGCGTCCAGCACCGCGGCCAGTTCTTCCAGCATGGTCTGGGAGAAGGTCGCGGTCATGAGCACGAAGGGCACCAGGGGCCGCAGGTGCTTGAGCAGGTGGAACAGGGTCCGGGTGGCTTCATAGGGGAAGAGGTGGAACTCGTCGAACACCAGGTAGGACCCCAGCACCGCACCCACGTTGAGGTTGGCCCGGCTTTCCGGCAGGCTGTAGGGCACGGCCAGCAGACTGCTCAGGGTCTGGTCCACGGTGGCGAAGACCAGATCGCCGTGGTATTCGGGATCCAGGGGATGCTCGCCGGTCTGAATGGTCAGCGTGAGGTCTTCTCGCAACTGGAGGCCTTGGGTGAGACGTCGGTATTCTTCAAAGAACTGGGAGGCCAGCACCCGCATGGGGACGGAGTAGATGGCCTGCGCGGGGAAGGGGAGAGCCACATCGCGGCGGAAGGCGTGCAGGAAGGGCCAGAGCGCGGCAAAGGTCTTGCCCGCGCCCGTGGGGGCTTGCAGGATGACGGGGCGGCCCTGGTTGAGCAGGGCGTCCAGCACCCGTTTCTGGTAGGGATAGGGGATGCGCTTGCGGCCCGCGGTCATGCTCATCCTCCAAAGAGCAGGTCAAAGGTGTCTTCGGGGGAAGGGGGACCCTCCTGGGCCGTCTGGCCCACGGTCCAACCGTAGCGCTCGGCCATGACGCGGCTCTCGGCCCGGAGCCGGCGGCGCAGGTCTTCGGGCGCGAGCACTTCCACATCCGCGCCCCAGCCCCGAATCCAGGGGAGCATCTCCTGGGGTTCGGCCACCCGGGCCCGCCAGATGAGCCAGCCCTGGTCGTCGTAGGCCGTCTGCTGGGAAGGGTGCCAGACGGTCTCCAGTACCCGGTTCGCGACGCGGGGATGAAAGCGCAGCACCACTTCCACCGGCTCCTTGTCGGTGAACCAAATGCCCCAGGCATCCCGCAGGATTTCGCGCGGGTCGAAGTCGTCGGGGATGGTGTAGCGTTCGGGCAGGAGTTCCACCCGCTCGATGCGTTCAATCTTGAAGGTGCGGAGTTTGCCCGGCGGCTCCCGGTAACCGATGACGTGCGCGGTCTGGCCGATGGGGTACGGTTCGATGAAGTAAGGTGAAAAGGTGTACTCGTACACCCGCCGGGTTTGCTCGTGGCGGTGCCAGACCCGGACCTTGCGCCCCTCGGCCCAGGCGCGGGTGAGGGTTTCCAGCACCTGAAGGTAGCGGGGGTCCTGCCGGCGGCCCTCGGTCTGCTCCATGACCTCCGCGGAGAGGCGGATGAACGCGGCGATGCGGTCGGCCACGCTTTCCAGGGCCCCGGCCAGGTGCCGCAGTGCGGAGGCCGCGTGGGGATTGTGCTTATCCGTGCGGGTGGCCATCATGCGCACCGCGAGGTAGAGGGCCATGGCCTCGTGCAGGTTGAGGGGGACCTGCACCCGGAAGGCCTCGCGGCGTACAAACCAGCGGCCTCCATCGTTGTACACCGGGTACTCCCGGCTCAGGTCGTCCAGGTCCCGGTGCACCGTGGCCCTGTGCACCCCCAGCCGTCGGGCCAGTTCCCGCACCGGCAGACCCTCCGGGTGCTCCAGGAGAAGCAGCAGGATTTGGTGCAGGCGTTCGCTTTTCTTGGTGCCGCGGGACATCAGGAAGACTCCGACGTGGGGGATTCGGGGACGGAAGCCGCGTCGGACGCGGTCGCTGCGGGTCCGGGCACCCGCTGCCATCCCCCGACCAGCACCAGGAAGGCGGCCAGCAGGGTCAGGTACAGCCCCGCGCCCACGGAGGCATCCACCACACCGGGCACATCCTGGATATCGCCCACCGCGCTGGCGACGTTGAGGTAATCGAACCCGGCGATGAAGAGGACGATCACGCTGAAGATGGACGAGGCCACCGAATACCGCTTGCCCGCCTTGCCCTTGTTGAGCAGGGCACCAATCAGAAGAATCAAACCGATGGCACCGGTCATCAGCCCGTCCCCCTCATAGCCCGCTTTGGATATCGAGCCGAGCACGGTGGTGGCCTTCACCCAGGGGAGCAGGGCTCCCAAGACCAGCCCGACGGCGCCCAGAAGCGTGAGTTGTTGCCCTTTATGCATGGCCGCCCTCCTGGATAGAGGATGAGGTCATCGACGTGCTGTTTGTGAAAAGTATACGAATTTAGCGCGGTCATTCTGCAACAGCAGCGCAATCGGTTGCCGGGATTAGACGCGGGGCTCGGTTGGTGGATACGGATACAAACGGCCTTCGTCATCCTCGTACACCAGGTAGCCATAATCATCCAAATGCGGGAGCAGGCGAATCACCTGAGAACGATGCCATCCCAGTTCACGCGCCAGGTCGGCCGGCCGGGCACCGGGACGGCGCTGAATGGCCTGGAAGAGATGCCACAAGCGGTCTACCGATACCGTCCGAGGCATGTCTTCCCCTCCGCCTTTGGGATGTGCATCCCCACGGTAGCGGAGGGGTGTCGCAGGTACCGCGACGGCCATGTCCATTTTTCCGGGAAAAGAAGCCCTCGGCATCCCCAGGAAGCAGGGAAATTTCCCCCATTCTTTGACGAAAGGGTGAGGGAAGGGGGGTTATGTTCGCAGTCTTCGCGCCCGGTCTCGGATTTCCTGCAGGTTGAGGATTTCGGCCACCTCGAAGCGGGGCAGCACGACCCGCTGGCCGTCGGGGCCCACCACGGGCCGCATACGAATGCAGGGTGGGAAGTAGCCCATGCGTCCGTGCAGTTCCGCGACGAGCGCGACCGCGCTGAAGTTAAGTGAAGGTGGGTTGATGAGGAGGGGCAGGGTCTGCCACTCTTCGGGCGTGAGCCCCGCGGCGTCGGCCATGGCCGCGACTTGCGGG
>WFVP01000013.1 GCA_015491595.1 Anaerolineales bacterium | reverse complement strand
GTCCTCGTGGGGGTACGGGTGGGGGCCGCGGTGTTCGTCGCGACCCGAGGCGAGGGCGTCCCTCCACCCCGGCACGCCCCCAGGAAGAGGAGCCACACACCCCAAATCAAGCTCAGGATGACGTGTCGTGCGTTCATCGTGGCATAAGTATACCGCGAAGGGTATGAGGATTTCCTGAAGACCCCGCTTCTCCGGGTCCCGGACCCGCGTCAGGGGCTTCCCTTTCGAAATGTGCCGTTTGTCACCTCTTTGGGGCGAGCAAAAGCGTATATCCTGGCCCCTTTCGGGGTTAGTATGTAAGTGAATTGCCTTGCACGCCAGGAGGTGGATAATGGCGAAAATCACCCGAGAGGAAGCCCTTGCCTACCATCAGTTAGGTGGCCGGCCGGGCAAACTGGCCGTTCGAGCGACCAAGCCCCTGCGCACCCAGCGGGACCTATCCCTGGCCTACTCCCCCGGCGTGGCTTTCCCGGTTCTGGAAATCGAAAAGGACCCAGACCTGGCGTACGAATACACCAGCAAGGGCAACTTCGTAGCCGTGATTTCCAACGGCACGGCCATTTTGGGCCTGGGTAATCGGGGCGCTTTGGCCTCCAAGCCCGTGATGGAAGGGAAGGCCGTGCTCTTCAAGCGGTTTGCGGATGTGGATGCCATTGACATTGAGGTCAACACCCAGGACCCTGACGAGTTCATCCGGGTGGTGGCGGCCATTGCGCAGACCTTTGGCGGCATCAACCTGGAGGACATCAAGGCGCCGGAGTGCTTCTACATCGAGGAGCACCTGGTGGATATGCTGGACATCCCCGTTTTCCATGACGACCAGCACGGTACGGCCATCATCGTGGCCGCCGCGCTCCTCAACGGTCTGGAACTGGTGGGCAAACGGGTAGACGAAGTCAAAGTGGTCATCTCGGGTGCTGGGGCCTCGGCCATCGCCACGGGCAAATTGCTCCTCAAACTGGGAGTGCGCAGGGAGAACATCCTCATGACGGACAGCCGGGGGGTGATTTACAAAGGTCGAAAGGAACGCATGAACCCTTACAAGGAACTGTTCGCCGCGGAAACCGACGCCCGCACGTTGGCCGAAGCCATGGTGGGTGCGGACGTGTTCATCGGCCTCTCCATTGCCAACATCGTCTCGCCGGAGATGGTGAAATCCATGGCCGAACGACCCCTCATTTTCGCCCTGGCCAACCCCGACCCGGAAATCCCCTATGAAGTGGCCAAAGAAGCCCGCCCGGATGCCATCATCGCCACAGGGCGCTCCGATTATCCCAATCAGGTGAACAACGTGTTGGGCTTCCCCTTCATTTTCCGGGGCGCCTTGGACGTGCGGGCCCGGAAAATCAACGACGAGATGAAGCTGGCCGCGGCCCGCGCTCTGGCGGACTTGGCAAAACAAGACGTGCCCGATAGTGTGCTGCGGGCGTACGGTCTGGAGCGGCTCCAGTTCGGCCCCGAGTACATCATTCCCAAACCCTTCGACCCCCGGGTGCTGTTGTGGGAGGCCCCAGCGGTGGCCCAGGCGGCCATGGAGACGGGCGTGGCCCGCCGGCACATCGACATCGAGGCCTACCGGGAGGAACTGGCCCTGCGCCAGGGCAAAGGCGAACACATCCGCCACTTCTTCATCCACAACGCCAAAGCGGTGCGGCCGCGCAAGCGGGTGGTGTTCGCCGAGGGCGAGGAAATCAAAATCCTCCGGGCGGCGGCCCAGGTCAAGGAGGAAGGCATTGCGGAACCCATTCTCCTGGGTCGTCGGGAAATCATTGAGGCCCACCTCCAGCGGTTGGGGCTGGACTTCCAACCCGAAATCGTGGACCCCAAGCACTTCCCCAAGCAGAAGGAATACGCTCGCGCCCTGTACCAGCTGCGTCAACGGAAGGGCGTGACCTTCCAGCGAGCCTGCAAGCTCTTGCAAGACCCGAACGTGCTGGCGCCCATGATGGTCAAGATGGGCGATGCCGACGCCGCGGTTTCGGGTATCGTCCACGAATACCCCGAAGTCATTCGACCCGCACTGCAAATCCACGGTACCGCGCCGGGTTATCGTTTGGCCTCGGGGACGTACATCGTGATTGTGGACGGCAAGGTCTATCTTTTCGCCGACGCCACGGTGAACATCGAGCCCACGGCCGAGGACCTGGCCGACATCGCCATCGCCACCGCGGACTTTGCCAAGCGCCTGGGTCTGGAGCCGCGCGTGGCGCTGCTCTCCTTCAGCAACTTCGGTAGCACCCGGCATCCCCTTAGCGAAAAGGTCCGTCGGGCCGTGGAAATCATCTGGGAGCGCCGTCCCGACCTGGTGGTGGACGGCGAGATGCAGGCGGACACCGCGGTGGTCCCTGAAATCGTGGACGAGCGCTATCCCTTCAGCAAGGTCAGGGATGCCAACGTCCTTATCTTCCCTGACCTGGAGGCCGCGAACATCGCCTACAAGCTCCTGGCCCGTTTGGGCAAGGCTGAGGTCATCGGGCCCATCCTCCTGGGCATGGGCGCGCCGGTGCATGTGCTCCAGACGGGCGACGAGGTGCGGGACATCGTGTACATGGTCGCGGTGGCGGTGATGGACGCGGTGTACCGGGAGCGGGAGGCATGAACAAAGGGGGCGGGCCAGGCCCGCCCCCTTTGCTTTGAGTGTGCTACGGTTCGCCCACCGGGGCAGCCCGCAGCACGAAGGTCACCCGAATGCGGAAGTCTCCTATGCGGGGTTCCAACTCGACGGTTTGGGGAATGCCAATCCAGGAGCGCCATTCTTCAGAGGG
>WFVP01000012.1 GCA_015491595.1 Anaerolineales bacterium | reverse complement strand
GGCCGATGACGGGGGTTCTTCGGGGCGTTTGCGACGTACCCTGGGCATCCTGCCTCCGGGGGATATCCGCAACTGCATGGTGGCCCTGGCCGACGATGAGGATTTGCTCTCGCGGCTTTTCCAGTACCGTTTTCCCAAAAACCAGGGGAGCGAACTGGACGGTCATTCCTTCGGCAACCTGTTCCTCACGGCTATGACGGGACTGACCGGCAGTTTTGAAGACGCCATTCTCGAGGCGGAGCGGGTGCTCTCCCTGCGCGGCCGGGTGGTGCCTTCCACTCTTACGCTGGTGAACCTGGCCGCGGATGTGCTGGTGCCTTACGAGAATCGCCCCGTACGGGTGGTGGGGGAGAGTCACATCCCCGAAGTGCCGGGCCGTATCCAGCGGGTGTGGCTGATTCCCGAGCGACCGCCAGCCTTTCCCGTGGCCGTCCAGGCCCTGTTGAATGCGCAGATGGTGGTCATCGGACCGGGAAGTCTGTACACCAGCATCCTGCCCAATCTGTTGGTCCCGGAAATTGCCGCGGCTTTGCGGGCCACCCGGGCCTTACGGGTGTTCGTGGTCAACGTGGCCAACCAGCCGGGAGAGACGGACGGTTATTTCGCCCACGATTACGTTGAGGCTTTGGAGCGGCACATTGGGTCCGGTACCATCGATTTGGTGTTGTTGAACAACCGCACCGACCTGGAATTACCCCCAGGAGTCGAGTGGGTTCAGGAAAACCCCCATCATCCCATCCGGTACCCCGTGCATCGCGCCGACCTGGTGGACGAAGCCCATCCCTGGAAACACGACCCCCACAAACTGGCCCGCACCCTCATCCGCCTGCTGGAGGAGCAGACCGGGCCGTTGGTTCAGGCCGGATGAAGGAAAGAAGGGTTGGGCGGTACATACGCCGCCCAACCCTTCTTACGTTTACGCTCGTAGCAAGCGTAAGGCATTCCCCACGACCACGAATTCACTCAATTCGTGAACGAGCACGGCCAGGGATAGGGTAAAGAGACCGGCCAGCGCGCCCGCGCTCAGGGCCAGCACCACCGCGATGGCAAACACCACGTTCTGCCACATAATTCGTTGCGTATAACGGGCCAGTTGTAGGGCGTAAGGCACTTTCTTCAAGTCGTCGGCCATGAGGACCACATCGGCCGTTTCCATGGCCACGTCGGTGCCCGCTGCGCCCATGGCAATGCCCACCGAGGCCTCGGCCATGGCTGGAGCGTCGTTGACCCCATCTCCCACCATGGCCACATGCTGATACCGGTTTCGCAGGGCGCGTACCCGTTCGACTTTGTCCTCCGGCTTCAAACCTGCGTGGACTTCATCAATGCCCAGCATACGGGCAATGGCCTGGGCCGTGTCGGGATGGTCGCCGGTGAGCATGGCCACCCGCACGCCCAAACGGTGCAGGTCCGCCAACATCTCTTGGGCTTCCGGCCGCGGCTCGTCCCGCAGAGCGATCAGGCCGATGGGTCGTGCCCCCTGGGGAACATCCAGGGAGTCGTCTCCCACGCCTACGACAACCACGGTTTTACCTTCGGCCTGCAGGGACCGAATGCGCTGCGTCGCTTCCGAAGGTAAGACTTCGTTGAAGAGTTCGGCCCGTCCGACCAGAACATGACGACCGTTCCACTGGCCTTGGATGCCCTGTCCCGGTAGGGCCTGAATATGGGACGCGGGTCGTACGGTGAGGCCACGGTGTTCGGCCGCCTCCACAATGGCCCCAGCTAAAGGATGTTCGCTGTGGACTTCCACCGACGCGGCCAGGGCCAAAACTTCTTCTTGGGAAGCGCCATTTAGGGCTAAGACATCGGTCACGCGCGGGCGGCCCCGAGTAAGGGTGCCCGTTTTGTCCATGGCGATGACCCGTACCCGGGCCAATTCCTCCATGTAAATTCCCCCTTTGACCAACACCCCTCGCCGGGCCGCGGTTCCCAACGAAGCCACGAAGGTCAGTGGTACACCAATGACCAGGGCGCACGGAGCTGCAGCCACAATGAACACCGTACCCCGACGAATCCACTCCACCCAGGGCGCGCCCCAAAGAAGAGGTGGCGCGAGGGCGATGACGACCCCCAAAAGCAGCACCGCGGGACTGTAACGCCGGCCGAAGCGCTCGACGAACTGCTGGTGCTGTCCCTTGCGACGTTGCGCTTCTTCCACCATGGCAATCATCCGGGCTAAGGTGTTCTCCGCGGCCGTCTTGCTCGCCCGGACGATGAGCACGCCATCCTGGTTCACGCTCCCGGCCAGCACCATGTCTCCCGGCTGTTTGGGCACGGGTGCGCTCTCACCCGTAATGGGGGATTCGTCCACGTACCCGCGTCCTTCCATCACCGTCCCGTCGGTGGGTACGGATTGGCCCGGTTTGACGATGAAGATGTCCCCAACCTGAATTTCCTCCACAGGAATCGTGACTTCTTGTCCGTCACGCCGCACCAGAGCCACTTTCGGTGCCAGGCTCATCAAGGCCCGGATGGCGGCGCGGGTTTTGTCCTCGGTGTAGCTTTCCAGGGCTTCCGCGATGGAGTAGAGGAAGACCAGGGTGGCCCCCTCGAACCATTCGCCCAGCGCGGCGGACGCGAGGGCGGCCACGGTCATGAGCAATTCGATGCCCACACGGCGTTCGTGCCACAGGCCCTCTAAAGCCTCTCGACCGAAGTAGAACATACCTGAAGCCATGCTGGCCACCAGCAGCCCCTGCACCACCGCGACCGGCCAACCCATGCGCTGCCCTATCCAGGCCGCCAACAGGAGAAGTCCGGCCAACACGGAACTCAGAACCCGTGGATTCTCCCAAGGTTTTGGGGGACGCGGAATTTCAGCCGAAGACGCGGGTGGGAAACCGGCCGTTTCCAGGTGCTGGCGTAAGGCTTCCAGGGTCGTATGTTGCGGGTCGTAATGCACGACCACCTTGGCCGTGCGGGGATAGACGTCGACCCGGAGAATACCCGGTTGACCCATCAGGTGCCGTTCGATGGCTCGGGCATCGTGTTCACAGTCCAGATTTCGCACACGCGTAACCCACTGCTCTTGATTGGACATCGTACCCCTCCTTTTCTTCGATTTTTGAGCAAAAATTCAAATGTCGGCTACATTGTAATCACGTACAGTTTGGTCGTCAAGGGGGGGTGGATATAATTTATTGCAGTTACTGGCAATAGGCCTTCCTTATTGAAGCGTCCAGAGAGAATCTCCGAGGGAAACGATTGAATTGGAGGTGTTTTCCTTGTGTGAAAGGGTTATGGTGTGGGTGAGGGAGAAGGTGTGGGCGTAGGGGTGGGT
>WFVP01000011.1 GCA_015491595.1 Anaerolineales bacterium | reverse complement strand
GGAGGGCGACGATGCGTGACAGTCTGCAACGTCTGCGCGCCTTGGTGCGGAAGGAGATTCTGCAAATATTGCGGGACCCCAATTCCCTGGTCATCGCCCTGCTCATTCCCATCATCGAACTCTTCCTTCTGGGTTACGCGGCCACGTACGATGTGCGCAACGTGCCTCTGGCCGTTTGGGACCAGGACATGCGTTCCGGAAGTCGGGCCCTGGTGGACGCGTTTCGCACCACCGATGCCTTTCGGGTTGTCCGATACGTGAATTCAGAAGGGGAGTTGCGTCGGGCCATCCACGCCGGCGAGGTACGGGCGGCCCTGGTGATTCCCCCGGACTACACCGACCGGGTGCGGTCTACCGGCCAGGCGGCCGTGGCTTTCATTATTGATGGTTCCGAACCCACTACCGCGACGCGCGTGCTTTCGGCTGCTCAGTTGATTGCCCAGCACCACGGGATTGCCCTTCAAGTGGAGCGTATGCAGCGTATGGGCCTGCCGACCGTGGAGCCGCCCCTGGAACTGCGGGCCCGGGTCTGGTACAACCCCGATTTGGAAGACGCCTACTTCATGATTCCCGGCCTGATTGGCACCGTGCTTTACGCCCTTACATCCATTTTGACGGCCACCTCCATTGTGCGGGAGCGGGAACGGGGAACCATCGAACAACTCATCGTCACGCCTATCCGCCCCTGGGAGCTGGTGGTGGGCAAGCTGGCCCCTTATGTCCTCATCGCCTTTGTGGACACCCTGGAGGTCCTTTTCATCGGCTCGGTCTGGTTCGATGTTCCCATTCGCAGTCCGCTGGGGTGGATTATCCTGCTCTCTGGTCTGTTCCTCGTGAGCGGTCTGGGCGTGGGTTTGTGGGCTTCGGCCATGGCCAAAACGCAACAGGAGGCCATGTTGCTCACCTGGATGACCTTCCTGCCTTCGATTTTCCTTTCGGGGTTCATCTTTCCTATTGAGGCCATGCCCCGAGCGTTACAAGTGATTTCCTACATCTTTCCCTTGCGGTACTACCTGGTCATCATTCGGACTTTGCTCCTCAAAGGCCTAGACTGGCAGGCCTTGATGCGGGACATCGTGGCCCTGGCTATCTTCGGCGTGTTCATCATGACCCTCGCGGCCCTGCGCTTCCGCAAGCGTTTGGATTAGGCTCATGTGGTCGTGTCAAGATTTTTGTGTAAGGGGCGGATAGCGCTGAGCAAACATACGGCGCAAGTCTTCCTGAGCTTCCCGAAAGCCTCGCAGACTGCGCCCATCCCAACGGGCGTTCAGGCGGGCCAGATGCCAGTACGTCATGCGCTCCAGGGCGGCCACGGAAGGAAACACCTCTATCACCTTGAACCGTCGGCGCAGCTCCTTGAAGGTCCGTTCCAGCAAGTTGGTACTGCGAATCACCGTGCGGATGGCTTTGGGATAACGCAAAAAGGTGAGCAACGGGTCCAAGTTCTGCTCCCAGGAGGCCACCACCTTGGGATAGCGGGCCTGCCATTGCTCCCGGAAGGCGGCCCAATGCGCCAGTGCCGTCTCCAGGTCGGGCGCATCCAGCATGGCTTTCAGGTCCTGGCGGATAGATTCCCAATCCTTGCGCCGTACTTGATGGCGGGTATTGCGCAGTTGGTGCACCGTGCAACGCTGGAAGTCGGCCCGGGGAAAGACGGCCTTGACCGCTTCCTCCAACCCCGTCAGCCCATCGCCGACCACCAACAACACTTCTCGCAAACCCCGACGGTACAGGCGCTGAAAGAGGGCGTGCCAGCCCTGGGCGCCTTCCGCCGGGGCCACCTCGAAGTCCAGGAGTTCCCGCTGGCCGCTTTCTGTGATGCCCAGCACCACCAGGACCGCCTCTTTGGCTACCGTGTCTCGTCGGACCGATACGAAAAGGGCGTCCACCATAAGGATGGCATAGCCTCGAGGCAGCGGTCGTTCCCGCCAGGTTTGGATCTCTTCCAGGGTGATTTCCGCCATCCGGCTGAGGGTGGCAGGGCTGTAGGACATGTGCAACACGGTCTCCAACACTTCGGCGATGCGGCGCACGCTCAATCCCTGCATGAACATGCCGGCAATCAACCGTTCCAGGTCCAGGGCGCGACGTTGATAAGGCGCCCACAGTTGGGTGCGGAAGCGGCCTTCCCGGTCTCGGGGCACCCGCAGGCCTTCCAGTCGGCCCAGGGAGGTGTCCAGATTTCGGGTGTAATGGCCGTTTTTGGTCCCCCCGTGCTCGGCCAGGAAGACTTCTCGTTCCGCCTGCATGACCGCTTCCAGGGCTATTTTGGCCATCTCCCGCAGGATTTCGGGTAAAATATCGGGCGAGAGGGTTTGCTGTTTCATGGGGTCACCTCCTGGTGATGGGGATACGTTCCCTGTCCCGGGAGGTTGAAATTTAAGTTCTCATCGCTTACACAAAAAATGATACACAACCCATTCCCATGGCGGACAGGTGAAACTCCCTGGTTGGGGACCGCCCTTTTTGCCTCGCTTTGGACAAAAATATCCAGAAGGCCTGTACCGTAT
>WFVP01000010.1 GCA_015491595.1 Anaerolineales bacterium | reverse complement strand
GGGTACGTGCTTTCCCAACACTCGCCGAATCAACAGCGCATAGGCCAGCACCTGGTAGACGTGACCGGGATAGGGTTCAGCGGGCGTGCGTCCGGATTTCACCTCCACCGGGACCCAGACGTGTTCGGATAGGGCCACCACGTAATCGGGTTTCCCCGTCAGGCCCAGGGAAGCGTCATAAAGAGGGCGGGTCCAGGGCCGCCATTGCCCGTCGGAGAACATCACCCGCGCGGAGGGAAGACCGCTGCGGCGTTGGCGGTATCCGCTCCAGAGCCACAGAACCAGTCCCACCAGGACCAAGCCGCCCGCGAGGCACCACAGGGTTTGCGGCACGGGACTACCTCGTCCAGGAGAGGTAGAGCGCCCATCCCGCCAGCGCCAGGCCGAGCAGCAGCGCGCTCCAGGCCAGCCGGCGTACCCAGACCCAACGACGCACGTCGCGCTCGTGCGCGCGATGATAGGCCCATCCGGCCTGCATTTGTTCCCGGTTCCGGGGGGCGTAGCCCTGAAGCCGGAACCACCAGGCTTGCTCACAGAAGACGAAGTCCGCGATTTCCGACGCACGAATGGGTTTGGGGCGGGAACGGGCGTTCATGTCTCTTGCGAAGGCGCATTCGAAGATGCCTGGGCCTGTTCGATGACCTTCTGCAGCGCATACAGTCGTCGGCTCAGGGTCAATTCACCCCGGGTGCGCTCAATGAGGCTGCGGGCCAGGTCGGTGAGGCGGCGCAGCCCGCCGGTCAGGGCGTCGGGGTAGTCCATGGTGACCAGCAGGCTGTAGATGGCGTCCATGTGCTCCAGCAACTGCTCCGCCTGCGGCGCGTTGTTATGGCGCAGCAAATCCAGACATTTCCGGCGCAGTTCGCCCACCGCCTCGGCCAGACCGCGAACATAGGTGGCCGAGGGGACACCCAGTTCGGCGGGTGTGGGGTACGTCCCCTCGGTGAACAGGTGGTAGACCACGTTGGCCTCCACGTACTCCTTGAGGGCGTCCTGGGTGTATCCAGCATAGTACAGGTCCGGGAAACGCCGGGCCAGGTTTTGGGTGAGTTCCCGGGCCAGGGTTCGGGCCTCCTGCAACAGGGCATGGGCCCGCTGGAAATCGCCCCGGTGCAGGGCCTGAATGGTCTGGGCCGCGTGACGAATCAACAGACGGGAGCGCTGCAGGGTTTCCTCCCGGGCCGCGTTGCGGGCCTCCAGGTCCTGATGCAATTGGGCGGCAATCTCCTCCAGCACCACACCCGGATACCCCCATGGCGAACCGTCCATCGTGGATCACCCCCTTGTGGTCTTAGAAGGGAATTTCTTCGTCCGTGGCCGGCAGGTCGTCCACGGGCGCGGTGGGCGTGGTCCCCGAAGCCGGGGCCACGTCGGTGGTCTCTTCGGGCATTTCCCCGCGCGGGGTGAGGATGCAAATCACATCGGCCCGCACCTCGTAGGAGGTCCCCACCGTGCCGTCGGAACGGGTGAAGAGGCGGGGTTGACCCGTGTTGGGGTCCGGCACCAGGCGTCCTTCCACGTACACCCGCATGCCACGCCGCAGGTACTGCTGGGCGATGTCCGCCAACCGTCCCCAGGCCGAGACGCGGAACCAGATGGTTTCCTCGACCTGCTGGCCGTCCTGAGTGGTGTAACGGCGGTTGGCCGCTACGGTGAACCGGGCCACCGGCGTGCCTTGGGGAGTGTAATTGAGTTCAGGGTCCCGACCCAGATTCCCCAAGATGATGATTTTGTGGTACATACAACCCTCCTTTCCCGGGTTTGTCTCTATTGTAACCCGCTCTCCAGGGAGTCCAAGCACAACTTCTCCCTGGGCAGGCCTATGCGAAAGAAATCGTGGTGTGGGGCGGCGCAGCCGCCTCACACCACGATTTCAAAGAGAAAAAGTCCAGTGGCGGCGGGTGAAAGCGCACATCTTGTACATGAGCCAGCCGTGGTCAAGGGGCCTTGGGTGAAGGCGCCTCCTGGGCCTCCAGCGCGGCCAGGCGTTCCGTTTCATCCCGCAGGATGAGGTCGTCGATGAAGACGTCCAGGTCGCCGTCCAGGACTTCGGGAAGGTTGTACACCGACTTTTGCAGCCGGTGGTCCGTCACCCGGGATTGGGGGAAATTGTAAGTGCGGATTTTTTCCGCCCGTTCCCCCATGCCTACCTGGGACTTGCGTTGGGCGGCCATCTCCTCTTCTCGGCGGCGTCGTTCCATTTCATACAATCGCGCCCGCAGGATTTGCATGGCCCGCTTCTTGTTCTGGGTCAGGGACCGTTGGTCCTGGCACTGCACCACGATGCCTGTGGGCAGGTGGGTGATGCGCACGGCCGTGGCGTTCTTCTGGACGTGCTGTCCGCCCGGACCACCGGCCTTGAAAACCTCGATTTTCAGGTCCTTTTCGGGAATCTCAATGTCCACGTCCTCCACCTCCGCCAGCACGGCCACGGTGGCGGTGGAGGTGTGAATCCGGCCCTGGGATTCCGTCACCGGGACCCGTTGAACCCGATGGACCCCGGACTCGTACTTGAGCCGGGAGAAGGCACCCTTGCCCTTGATGAGGAAGATGATTTCCTTGTACCCATCCAGGCCCGTCGGGTGCTCGGAGAGCACTTCCACGTCCCAGCCTTTGCGTTCCGCGTACCGGCTGTACATGCGGAAGAGGTCGGCCGCGAAGAGGGCGGCTTCCTCACCTCCCGCGCCCGCCCGAATCTCCATGATGACGTTCTTTTCATCCCGGGGGTCCTTGGGCAGGAGCAGGCGCTTGATTTCCCGTTCCAGCGCAGCGATGCGCGCTTCCAGTTCGTCGATTTCTGCCCTGGCCAGTTCTTTGAGTTCGGGGTCGTCCTCTTCCTCCAGGATGGTGCGGGCTTCTTCCAGTTGCTCCAGGGCCTTGCGGTACTCCCGGGCTTTGGTCACAATGGGCTCCAGTTCGGACCGCTCCTTGGCCAGGGCCGCGGCCCGCTTGTAATCATCCCCCACCTGCAAGAGTTCCTGTTCAATTTCCTGAAACCGCTGTTCCAGTTTTTCCAGGCGTTCCAACAACATGCTTGCACCTCGTTCCAAGGGATACAAATCTGGGAAAAGGCTCCATAGCTGGAATCCAGGGAGCCCATCCGCCTCACCTATTTTACAGAGGGCTTGTGTGCTACGCACACGCAAATGAGTATAATGCTGAGCGGAGCATCACGATGTCCGTCTTACCGAAACCCTTGCAACATTTGATGGAGGCGCTGGAGCGCCTTCCGGGAGTGGGACCCAAGAGCGCGGCCCGGCTGGCTTTCTTCCTTCTGCGTCAACCCGAGGTGGCCCGACATCTGGCGGAGGCCCTGACGGATTTGGAGCGGGTCACTTTTTGTTCCCGGTGTTTCCACCTGACGGAAGAGGGCCAGGCGCTGTGCAGCATCTGCCAGAACCCCCATCGGGACCACCGGGTGGTGTGTGTGGTGGAGGAGCCCCTGGATGTGCTGGCCATCGAACGGGCCGGCGTATACCAGGGGGTGTATCATGTGCTTCACGGCGTGATTTCCCCGGTGGAAGGCGTGGGGCCGGAGGATTTGCGCATTCGGGAACTGCTGGAACGCATTCCCCAAGAGGGCATCGAGGAGGTCATTCTGGCCACGAATCCCAGCCTGGAGGGCGATGCCACCGCGCATTACCTGTATCAGCGTCTGAAGCCCCTGGGGGTCAAGGTGACCCGGCTGGCCCAGGGCCT
>WFVP01000009.1 GCA_015491595.1 Anaerolineales bacterium | reverse complement strand
CTCCTGGGGCCGGACGAAATGCAACGCCTGGCCCGTATGCTTGGCCGTCTGTTGCGCCGTCTCTACATGTCCACCTTCTGGCGCATGACCGTGCGTCTCCGGTATGAGTTCGAATCCTACTTGCGGGAGGAAATCCGCCGGGCCGGGCTTGAGGAGTTGGAACGCCTGCAACACGAATGGCAGCGGGAACTGCAACAAGCGTCTCCCCCTGCGGGGCCGTCCATCCTGCCCCCGGGGACGCCTATTGCCCATCCTCCATCGCCTTCCTCCACACCGTCTTCCTCCTCCAGCGTGAGTGCCCAAGATGACCGTGCTTCAGCAACTCCGTCACCGTCTCCATGAACGCTGGCGTCGCTTTTGGGAAGCCCTCACGCGCCCTTTCCGCGCGGTGTGGGCCTTCTTCACCGAGCCTCCCCAGGAGCGGCCCATGGACCAGGTGCTGGAAGAGGCCATCCGGCACCCCGAGTCCCTGTGGGTACACCTGGAGGCCCTGCGCCGCCACGTGGCTCGGGCCGTGGTGGTCTACGTCATCGTGGCTTTCGCCAGCCTGGCCCTGGTGCCCCAGACTCTGGCCTTCCTGGCGGCACCTATCGGGGGCGTGGAGCACCTGCAAGCCATTGAAGTCACCGAGCCCATCGGTGTCTCCATGCGGGTGGCCCTCCTGGTGGCCTTCGTCCTGACCCTGCCTTACATCTACCTGGAACTCTTCTTTTTCGTGGCACCGGGCCTGTATCCTCGCACCCGGGTACTGGGGCTCTTCCTGATGCCCCTGGTGCTGGCTCTGTTCCTCGCGGGAATGGCCTTCGCCTACCGCTTCTTCCTGCCCGTGGCCCTGCCTTTCCTGCTGAACTTCATGGGCATCCCCGCGGTGCCCCGGCCTGCCTCCTACATCCGCTTCGTCACCACCATGCTCTTCTGGTCGGGTCTCGCTTTTGAGTACCCTCTGGTCATCTTCGTGCTGGCCCGGCTGGGCTGGGTCCAGGCCCGGGCCCTCTGGAAGCACTGGCGCATCGCGGTGGTCGCCATCGCGGTGCTGGCCGCGTTCATCACGCCCACGGTGGACCCCCTCAACATGATTCTGGTCATGGCCCCGCTCACCGCCCTTTACTTCATCGGGGCCGTGCTGGCCACCATCGCGCAGCGGAAGGCTCCCGGCCGAGCCGATTCACCATCCTCCCAGAAGGAAGAGGGGGCGTAAAGGTCCTGAGAGGTGCTTTCCTCCAAAGGCAGGGAGGGTTGTACCGCCGGACGTTTCCCGTCCAGGAGCACAAAGGGCGCCGCCCGACGCACATTCACCCCCAGGGCCTGCAGCTGGCGCAGGTCTTTCAAACGCCGCTCCCGTCGGGCCCTCAGGATGCGGCGCATGGTTTGCGGACCGATGCCCGGCACCCGCAGGAGTTCCCGGGGTTCCGCGGTGTTGACTTCCACTGGGGCATGGGCCAGATGCCGCTGGGCCCAGGCCACCTTGGGGTCCACCTCCCGGGGCAGGTTCTCGCGGGCATCCAGGGGCAGCTCCTCCCAGGAGAAGCCGTAGTCCCGGAGCAGGAAGAAGGCCTGATACAGCCGATGCACCCGCAGAGGAGACTCCGGCGCCCGGTCCTCCAGGGGAGTCTGGGGCACGGGACGGAAGGGGGAGTAGTAGACGCGCTGGACGTCCATCTCTCGCACCAGTTGCTGGGTCACCTGCAGCAGGTCCCGGTCCGTTTCCCCCGCCGGGCCCACCACGAACTGGGTGGTGATGGAAGCGGCGGGCAATCCCTTTTGCAAGCGTTCTCGACGCGCCTCAGCCGCGTAGCGCAGGGTCTGCAAGAGTTCCTTCCAGTACCACTTTTGAGGCGCCAGGCGGGAGAGGAAACGGGCACTGGGTGCTTCCAAATTGACGGAAACGCGATGGGCCAAAGCCACCGCCTGGGCCACCTGCTCCCGGTCCGCGCCGGGCATGAGCTTGAGGTGGGTGTAACCGGGGAAGCGCAAGTCTTGCAAGTAACGCAGGGTGTCCAACAACCGGTCCTGGGTGGCCAGGCTCCCACCCGTGATGCCCGAACTCACGAACACCCCCTGAATGATGCCTCGACGATGCAGAGCCAGCGCGGCCTGCGCCAGTTCCCTGGGGCGCAACGCGGCCCGAGGAAAATCCCGTCCAGACCGAAAAGGGCAGTAGAAGCAATTGCGCTCACAAAAGGAAGATTGCAGCACCTTGAGGAGGGGAATGCGCTTCCCCCGGGCCGCGGCATAGAAAATGGG
>WFVP01000008.1 GCA_015491595.1 Anaerolineales bacterium | reverse complement strand
GTCTTTTCGGGCACCGGGCCGTTGGCATAAAAATAACTTGAGGGGCGGCTTCGCCGCCCCTCAAGTTATTTTTTTCTCCCGCGGTCCCGCGCCCGATTCGGGCTACGATACCATTGTCCCACATGATGGGAGAGTTGGTATAAGGGTCGCTTCATCCGGGGGTGATGCGCAGGTTGCGAATGTCCAGCACCACGTCCTCGGGCGTGGCCAACACGCCCCAGCGGGGGCGGACGTCGGGTGGCCAGGCGGCGAACTGGTTGTCCACCCACACCACCAAGCCCAACGGACCACGCGGGGCCAGGGGACTGGTCCCGATTTCTTTGCCATCCACCCAAAAGGTCACGCGCGCGGCTTCCCAGCGCAGGGTATAGCGATGCCAGACGCCGGGCGTTGGCTGCCAGGCCCGGCCCCATTGTCGCATCCACCGGGCCGTCCAGCGCCGCGCGTATCGGTGCAGGCCCGGGACCCAGGCCGCGAGCAGAGCCCCGGGGGTGAGCATCCACGCCCACCACGGCGCCTGCCAGGCAGTTACCCCGGCGAAGAAGCCGCGCGCGGGCACCTCGGAGTGCAGGCTGAGCCAGTTGGGCGGCGACGCGCCGAAGAACCAGACCGCCTGGGGGCCGGTGGGTAGCCGTCGGCCCGCGCCTCCCAGGAAGGCGAAGGGGTCGTTCCAGAAACCGAAGCCCCAGGTGCCCGGAGGCTCGCCGGGAGTGATGCGGGCTTCCAGATGGAGCGCCACCGGAGGGCGCCAGGGGAACCGGGACCGGGGCAGGTCCAGATAGTCGTCCAGTTGGGCCAGGCGGTAACGTGGGCCGCCCCGGGGCAGCACCAACCGCCAGCCCTGCCCTTCGGGCAGGGGCTCTACGCGACCGCCCCCTGTGGTCCGAACCTGCAGTGAACGTCGCTTGGAAACGGACATGGTCCTGGGTGGCTCCGGGAAACAAAAGATGTATGCAAGCCCGCCGTCGGCCTGCATACATCCCCACACATGCCCCAGGGGGGAGTCGAACCCCCAACCCACCGCTTAGGAGGCGGCTGCTCTCTCCTTTGAGCTACTGGGGCGCATCGGCCCTTTCATTATACCGAAGTCTTACCCAAGACGAAAAGCGTCGGCCTCTGAAGTCAGGCCTGTGGGAAACGCTGGCGTCCTTTCCCGACAGGTGTCACCCCCTTCTGTCCCAATTTTGGACCAAATCTCGGTCTTTCGACCGTAGCAGACGCCTTCCGGGGAACCGTTTCGGAGTGTCCTCTTGGGTGGGATGCGGGAGGCACGAATGTCACAGAAAAAGGTGGATTTTGTGCCCCATTTCCCTCTTGACACCCTTCTTTGCTCGAGGTATAAGTTGCGGTCAATCCTATCAATCATACAAACGCCTCCGTGGCGGAGGGAGGGCCATGATGGCGTTGGGAGAAGAAATGAGACAAATCCTCTCTGTTGCTCAACAGTTGTCCGGCCTGCAGGCCGGGGACTTCGAGGCCCTACGGGCGGTGGCCGAGCAGGCCCAAGCCTGGGCCGAGGAATTGGAGGCCGAGATTCAGCACCTGTTGGAGAGCCACGAGGCCACCAAAGGGTATGTCAGGACCTATTTAGGGGGACGCATTGCCGAGTGGTTCCGCTCCCTCTTTGAGGTGCGCGACGAGCAGGAGTTCCTCTACCGGCAGATGCAAATAGCAGTGGAGCACGTGCGTGCGGATGTCCCCAATGAAGTGGTGCTGGCCCTGGCGCCCCGTTGGGTGGCGTGGATTATGGCCCGGGCCGAAGAAGCGATGGGATATGAAAAGGCCCGCGAATTGGGCTTGATTTTGCTGCGCATCCTGAACCTGACGGCCACGGTGATGGTGGCCACCCACGACATGCTCATCCGCCGCACCATCCAGCGGGAGACGGGTTTTTCCGAGGCGTTGTTGAAGCGGTTGCAGACCCAGGCGCTTCAGGAAATCGCCGACGAGATGACGGCCGAGCAGAAGCACGCGCAGGCGGAGGCCTGACGGGTTTCGGGAGAAGGGGGATGACCCCTGTCCCTGCACCGCGGCGTTTGTTTCCTCGTATTTTGAAACCCTGGAGGTTTGGTCCCCATGTCGAGGACACAACAGCTCTTCGAGCGACTCCAAACCCTGCAACGCGCTTCCGCGGATATCGAGGCCTCCGCGGTGGTCAGCATTGACGGCCTTCCTATCGCTTCGGCCCTCCCTGAGGACATCGAGGAGGAACGGGTCTCGGCCATGTCCGCGGCCATGCTTTCCCTGGGGGAGCGCATTGCCTCCGAGCTGGGACGGGGACGTCTGGAGCAGGTGTTCATCAAAGGAGAACAGGGCTTCGTGGTCCTGATGTCCATTGGGGAGGAGGCGGTGTTGACCGTCCTCGCGCGGGAGCAGTCCAAACTGGGGCTCCTGTTCTTGGAAATGCGTCGCGCGGCGGAGGACCTGAGTCGGTTGCTTTAGTCCCTTCCTTTGGGAGGAGGGGAGGGATAGAAGTTGGGGTGGAGGCGGGGAACCACCAGCAGGGAACCGTTGCAACGTAAAATCTCCGTTTCCACCCCGTACACGTCCTGAATGCGAGAGGGGGTGAGCACTTCTTGGGGAGGACCCGAAGCCACGATACGCCCTCGGTGGAGCAGGATGACGGTATCCGCATAAAGGGCCGCCTGGTTCAGGTCGTGCAGTACGGCCAGCACCGCGCGATGTTCCTCGTGGGCCAGGCGGCGGGCCAGGCCGAGGATGTCCATCTGGTAACGCAGGTCCAGGTGGGTGGTGGGTTCGTCGAACAGCACGATGGGCGTGTCCTGGGCCAGGGCGCGCGCCACCAGGACCCGTTGCTGTTCCCCTCCAGAGAGGGTGTGGATGGCCCGATGGGCCAGGGAGGTCAGGCCCGTGAGGTGGAGGGCCCGTTCCACGGCCTGCCGGTCCCGGGCCGAGGGAAAGCCCAGCCAGTTGAGGTACGGGGTGCGTCCCAGGAGCACCGTCTGGTACACCGTGAAGCCCGGAGGTAAACGCCGGGCCTGGGGCACCATGGCCACCAGGCGGGCCCGCGTCCGGGGGGAGAGGGCGGTCAGGTCCCGGCCCTGCCAGGTCACCGTGCCCCGCCACGGACGCAAGACCCCGGTGATGACCCGCAGCAGAGTGGTCTTCCCCGCCGCGTTGGGCCCCAGCAGGGCGACGAAACGTCCCGGGGGAAGGTGGAAGGTGACGTCTTCCAGCACTCCTTGGGTGCCATAACCGGCCCGAAGGCCTTCAATGCGCAGCATCGTCCTCGCCGGACCTCCAGGGGGCTCTCGTTGAGGCCATTATAGCAAGGGCCTTGGGACTTCGGACGTCCCTGGCCACCGCGCGGCCGCCTCCGTTAGGGCGCACCCGCTCCGCGCGCGGTGCCCGGAGTTGAGGATGAGCCGGTTTTCGGCTATGCTTAGCCTCGTCCGACGGTTCCTGTGGGAGGAAAGGCATCATGCCCACCGTATTGCTCACGGCACCGTACATGCTACGCATTTGGGAGCGGGTGCGCCCCGTGTTCGAGGCCTTCGGCCTCGAGGTCCTCCGGCCCCAGGTGCAGGAGCGCCTGGAGGAGACGGACCTGATGGCCTATGCCGGTCAGTTCGATGGCGCCTTGTGCGGGGACGACCGGTTCACCGCGCGGGTGCTGGAGGCCTGTGTCCCCCGCCTGAAGGTCATCGCCAAGTGGGGGACGGGGGTGGATTCCATCGACCGGGACGCCGCGCGGCGTCTGGGCATCGCGGTCTACAACACGCCGGGTGCGTTCACCGAGCCCGTGGCGGATACGGTCCTGGGCTTCATCCTGGCCTTCGCGCGGCAGATTCCCCAACTGGACGCGCGGATGAAGGCCGGCGCCTGGGAGAAAACGGTCGCGCGGGCCCTCAACGAGCTCACCCTGGGCGTCGTCGGCGTTGGGAATATCGGGAAAGCCGTGCTCCGCCGCGCGCGGGCTTTCGGTATGCGCCTGCTGGGGAACGACATCCGGCCCATCGACCCGGATTTCCTGAAGGAAGTGGGCGTGGAGATGGTGTCCTTAGAGGAATTGTTGCGCCGCGCGGATTTCGTGAGTCTGAACTGCGACCTGAATCCCACCAGTTATCATCTCATCAACCGGGAACGTCTGGCCCTGATGAAACCCACCGCGGTGCTCATCAACACCGCGCGTGGCCCGGTGGTGGATGAAGAGGCCCTGATTGAAGCGTTGGTGGAGGGGCGCATTGCGGGCGCGGCCCTGGACGTGTTCGAAGTGGAGCCGTTGCCGGAGGACAGCCCGTTGCGCCGGATGCCCAACGTCCTTCTCAGCCCCCACAACGCCAATGCCAGCCCGCGGGCCTGGGAGTGGGTGCACTGGAACACCCTGCGGATGCTGTGGCGGGGTTTGGGGCTGGACCCGTCGGGCCTGGACGAGTGGGAGCGGTGGCATCCCCTGGAGCCGGCGCTGGAGGAAGGCGCGGTTTGAACACGCGATTGGGATGATAAGACTTTTCGGAAAAGCGGGGAAAAACGCTTGACAAGGTGGGGCGGGCGCCTATAATAAAGGGCGCCTGTGAGGGGAAACAAAGGGCAAGGGTTGAAGCGACCCGGCACCTTGACAAGAGAAAAGCGACCGCAGGGCCGGAGGTTCCGAACCGGCCTGGGCTCCGAGTCAAGTAAATCTCAGGGTTGAACCTGACGCGAGACGGAAACGTCTTTGCGGAGGGTTTGATCCTGGCTCAGGGTGAACGCTGGCGGCGCGCCTAACACATGCAAGTCGAGCGGGGTTCGCCTAAGGCCCTTCGGGGTACGGCGGCCCAGCGGCGAACGGGCGAGTAACGCGTGGGTGACCTGCCCTGCAGACGGGGATAACCCTCGGAAACGGGGGCTAATACCCGATGCCCTTGCCGGGGTTAGAGGCCCGGCAAGGAAAGGGTTCCGGAGGGGAAACCCTCCGGTTCCGCTGCAGGAGGGGCCCGCGTCCCATCAGGTAGTTGGTGGGGTAACGGCCCACCAAGCCGAAGACGGGTAGGGGGCCTGAGAGGGTGGCCCCCCGCACGGGGACTGAGACACGGCCCCGACACCTACGGGTGGCAGCAGTGGGGAATCGTGGGCAATGGGCGAAAGCCTGACCCCGCGACGCCGCGTGGGGGATGAAGCCCTTCGGGGTGTAAACCCCTGTCGGGGGGGACGATGGGACCGTGGGCTAATACCTCACGGTCCTGACGGTACCCCCAGAGGAAGGGAC
>WFVP01000007.1 GCA_015491595.1 Anaerolineales bacterium | reverse complement strand
GCCCTTTCTCGGGAGGAAAAAGCGGTCTTCCGCACCTGCACAGCGACGGGCCTGAAGGTCGATGTGGCGGCCCAACGGCTCATCGTCGCCAATGCAGTGGCCGCGGTGGCCTGTCTGGGCGTGGGCGGTCTGCTCGCCCTGCTCATCGCCCTCACCCGATGGCAGGTGATTCACTTACTAAACCCTGTCTGGTTCTATCGACTTACCACCCTCCACGGCATTGATATGCTGGTGGCCTGGATTGTGTTCTTTGAAGTTGCAGGCCTGTACTTCGGCAGCACAGTGGTGCTCAACGCCCGCATGGTCGCCCCGCGGGTGGGATGGTTCGCCTTCTTCCTTATGCTTTTAGGTGGGGGCCTGGTGAACTACATCGTCTTGGCCGGCGGTGCGGACGTCATGTTCACCGCCTATGTGCCCCTCAAGGCCCATCCCCTCTTTTACCTGAGTTACATCTTGTTCGCTGTTGGAGCGATTATCGCCATTGGGCTCTTTTTCGCCAACATCATTGTGGCCAAGGTGGAAAGGCGTTATGAAGGCTCTCTACCCCTCTTCGTCTTCGGCCTGGTAACCGCGGCCATTATTGCTACCTATACGCTGCTTTCCGGGGCTGTGACGTTCATCCCCGCGCTTCTCTGGTCCATGGACCTCATGCCCTACTACGACGCAGCCATTTTCCGCAACGTTTTCTGGGGTTTCGGACATCCTGCCCAGCAGATTAACCTCGCGGCCATGGTAGCCATCTGGTACGCGTTGGCCTTCTTCACTGTGGGTGCGACTCCGGTCAACGAGAAGCTCTCTCGATTGGCCTTCATTCTGTACATCTTCTTCATCAACTTGGGTTCAGCCCATCACTTGTTGGTGGATCCGGGCCCCGGCTTCCTCTGGAAGGTGGTGAACACCTCCTATGCCATGTACCTGGCGGTCCTGGGAAGCCTGATCCACGCTTTTTCCATCCCCGCAGCCCTGGAGGTGGCCCTACGACGTCGGGGATACAAGCGAGGTCTTCTGGAGTGGCTGCGTAAGGCCCCGTGGCGGGAACCGGGCTTTTCCTCCCTCGTCATCTCCATGATCATCTTCGGATGGATTGGCGGTGTAACGGGAGTGACCATCGGTACCGAACAGATTAACATGCTGGCCCACAACACTATGCGGGTTCCCGGTCACTTCCATGCGACGGTGGTCGGAGGGACTACGCTGGCCTTTATGGGCATCACTTATTACCTCATCCCGCTCATCTTCCGTCGGGAACTTAAGTTCAAGAAGCTGGCCATCTGGCAACCGTACGTATATGGTCTGGGCATGGCTTTGGTGGCCATCGGCATGGTGGCCTCCGGCCTCCAGGGTGTCCCGCGTCGCCACTGGGACATCACCTTCGCCCAGGCGCCCTTCCAGTCACCTGTGCCCGGCACGGTCAATCTGTTCCTTGCCGTAATGGGCATCGGGGCTCTTATCGCCATCGTGGGCGGCATCATGTACCTTATCGTGGTCCTGGGATCGGTGCTGAGCACCAAGACCTATGAGGCCAAGCAGGTCACCCTGGTTATTGACCCGCCACCGGTTGCTGGGTACCTTACGGAAGAGCAGGAGAAGGATCCGCACATCCAGCCCAAGGGCACCTTTGTGTTGGTGCTGGCCTTCCTCACCTTCTTCGCGGCCTATTACCTGAGCAACTGGTGGCTCCTGGGCCGCACCTGGTTCGTGCGATAGGGCCATCCCCTGGTGGATGGGGGCGCGCTGTGAGGCGGGCGAGGAGAACAGCCCGCCTCACAGTTCCTTATGGCCCTCTGCGAACTTGGGCGCGTTGGTGGGAAGGCGGTTGTGTTATCCTTGAGCAAAATCCCACGTCCAGGAGGTCCGAAATGGAGGCGACGGCCCTTTCCACCCGCATGCAGAAGCGCTTGGCTTCGCGGGTTAGCCTGCTGGCCCTGACCACCCTCATCAGCACCATTGCCCTCATCCTCATGGGCAGCATCGTCCGGGTGACCGGCCACGGCCTGGGGTGCCCGGACTGGCCCCTGTGCTACGGCCAGCCCATTCCCCCCTTTCTCGTCGGGGCCTGGATGGAGTTCACCCACCGCCTCATCGGCCTGATTGCCAGCGTGCAAATCGTGGCCCTGGGGTGGATTGGCCTGCGCCGGTACCGCTACCACGCCTGGTTGAAGGGGAGCGGCATCGCGTTGCTGGTGCTCCTGGCGATTCAGATTCCCCTGGGAGGCCTGCACGTCATCCTGGAGATTCCCCCGGAGACCGGCCTCATCCATACGGCCATTGCCCTGGCCATCGTGGGCCTGGTGGCGTTGATGTTCGCCCTCTTACACCCGGCTACCGTGGCCTTGCGGAAGCAGGCTACAACCTTCATGCAGGACCGGCGCTTCCTGCGTTGGCTTACCGTAGGCACGGTGCTGCTGTATCTCTTGCTCCTCACCGGCTCCCTGGTCACCCGCCTGGGGGCTTCCCTGGCCTGTCCTTCCTGGCCCTTCTGCGGTGTGCCGCGGGAGGAGTGGAGCACCCTGGTGTGGATTCAGGTCCTCCATCGCTACACGGCCTACGCGACGGGCGGCCTGTTGTTGGTGCTGGCGGCCTATGTGCTGCGCCGGGCGCCGTCGGTGGGTTGGCGACGCTTCGCTTATGGCCTGTTCCTCGTCTTGCTGGCCCAGTTCACCCTGGGTGTGCTCAACGTGTTGCTCCGCATTCCCATGACGACCCGGGCCCTGCACCTGACGGTGGGCTCCACCCTGTGGGTCCTGGTGGTCATCCTGTGGGTGGTGGTGCATCCTGGTATCCCGGACGTGGTGCAGGATAACGAGGCATGATCCCGGCGACCGCCTTGCTCCTCATGGGTTTGTTGGGAAGCCTGGGGCATTGCGTGGGGATGTGCACTCCGGTGACATTGCTCCTCTCCCGTCCGGCCCGGGGAGCGGAGGACGGGCCTGTGCGTCGCGGGTGGCTCGTTTTGCTTCACCTGGGGCGCTTGAGCACCTATGCACTCCTGGGCGCCCTGGCTGGCGTCTTAGGCCATCTGTTGAGCGCCTGGCGGGCTTCCCTGCAACCGGTGCAGGGCCTGGTGGCCCTGCTGCTCGCCGGGGTACTGGGCTACATGGCGGGGGCGGTGGCCGGTTGGGTTCCTCCTCTGGAAACCCTCTGGGCGGACTGGACGGGCCGTTGGGGTCAGGCCGTGCGTCGGGCGCTGGCCCGGCCCGCCTCCTCCACCTTGCAGGCTTATGGCCTGGGCCTGTTGTGGGGCCTGTTGCCCTGCGGGTTGGTGTACGCCGCGCTTCTCCTGGCCGCGACTACGGGACATCCTCTGTGGGCGGCCGGGGGCATGTTGCTGTTCGGGCTGGGCACCCTGCCGGTGATGGCCGGCGTGGGGTGGCTGGCCGTACGGGGTGACCTGCGACAGCGGGAGCGCTGGCGCAAAGCCGCGGCCCTGCTTCTGTTGCTCTTCGGCGTGCAGATGGCTCTGCGGGGCCTCGCGGCATGGGGGCTGGTCCCGCACTTCCACCTGGGAGGGGTGATGCTGTGGTGAAGGCGGCGGTCTGCTCCCTGTGCGGGCTTTCCACAGCGGCTCCCCTGTACGACGACGTGGGACGGCCTTATTGCTGTCCCGCCTGTCGCGAGGTGGCCCAACTGCTGGCGGAAGGTCTCTCCGTTTCGCCCGCGCCCGCGGAAGCCCCGGTGGACCACGCCCAGGAGGTCACCCTGGCCCTGGGGGAGATGTGGTGTCCTTCGTGTAGCTGGTTCATCGAAGAGCGTTTGAAGCGCACCCCCGGGGTGTTCAAGGCCCAGGTGAATTTCCTGCGTCGGGAGGCCCGGGTGGTCTACGACCCGGAGCGCATCCATCCCCGCGCCCTGGCCAAGCGGGTGCGCCGGTGGGGGTACCGGGCCTGGACGCCCGACGAGACCCCGGAAGACGAAGAAGAGGCTCTGTTCACCCGCATCCTCATCAGCCTGGTCTTCGTCATGCACATCATGATTGGAAGCTTCATCCTGTATGCGCGGCAGCTCCTGGGCCTGGACACCCCCGACACCTTGTGGATGAGCCGCTTCTTCTACCTGACCTTTTTCCTGGCCTCCCTGCCCTTGCTCTACCTGCTGGGATGGCCCATTTTGCGAACGGGACTGGTCTCCCTGTGGCGACGTCAGCCCAACATGCACACCCTCATCGCGCTGGGGGCCTTTTCCGCCTTTGCCCTGTCCACCCGGAACCTGTTCCTTGGTCAGGGGCATGTGTACTTCGATACGGCGGCCATGCTCCTGTTTCTGGTGACCATCGGCCACTGGCTGGAGGTCAAGGCCCGGAGCGAAGGGATGCGGGCCATTGAGAAACTGTGGAAACGCCTTCCCCGAGAGGCCCTTTGGATATCCCCGGAGGGTCCTCGGCGGGTTCCGGTGGACGAGTTGCCCCCGGGCGCGCGGGTGCGGGTGGAGCCCGGGGAGCCCTTCCCGGTGGACGGCATCGTGGCCCAGGGGGAAGGGGAGGTGGACGAGAGCCTGCTCACCGGCGAGGCTATGCCCGTTTATCGCCGGTCCGGCGACCGAGTGTACGCCGGTACGGTCAGTGTGGACGGTACCTTTGAGGTCATCACCGCGGCGGTGGGTGCGGAGACCGTGGCCGGACAGATTGGTCGGATGCTGCACCAGGCTCTGTGGCAGCGTTCACCCGTGGAACGCCTGGCCGACCGCATCGCGGCCGTTCTGGTGCCCGTCGCGGTCTTGGTGGCTGCGGGAACCTTCGTCTACTGGACTCGCCAGGCCGGCCTGGAAGCAGGGTTGATGAATGCCCTTTCCGTCCTTCTCATCACCTGTCCGTGCGCCCTGGGTCTGGCCACGCCGTTGACTCTGTGGGTGGGTCTGCAACGGGCCTCGGGCGAGGGAGCGCTGGTGCGCAACACGGCGGTGCTGGAACGCCTGGCCCGTGTGCGCGTCGTGTTTCTGGACAAGACGGGCACCCTCACGCAACAGCCCTTGAAGGTGGCGGCCGTCTGGACCTCGGCCGACCTGCCGGAGGACCGGGTGCTGGCCTGGGTGGCGGCCCTGGAAGCGCCGGCCAAGCATCCCATTGCCGAGGCTTTCCTGCGCGCCGCGAAGGAGCGGGGTCTGACGGTGCCCCAGGTCCACACCTTCACCGCCCATCCAGGCCAGGGTGTGGAAGGCGCTCTCAATGGACGGGTGCTGTACGTGGGGAACGAGCGGCTGTTGCAGCGCGCGGGGTTGCGCCTTCCCCCGGACATGCACGCCCGCGCAGAACGCTGGCGCCAGAAGGGCCGCCGTGTGATTTACGTGGGTTGGGAGGGCGAGGTCCGGGCTCTGGTGGCCCTGGAGGAGGCCCTGAGGCCTGAAGTCCCCGCCGTCCTGGACGAACTGCGGGCTCTGGGGTGCCGGGTGGAAGTGCTGACCGGCGACCATCCTCAGAGCGGCGCCCGCTGGCAGGAGCGGTTGGGGGTTTCGGTGCAGGCCGGCCTTTCCCCGGAGGAGAAACTGGGCCGTATCCGGGAGACCGAGGAACCCGCCGCGGTGGTGGGGGACGGCATCAACGATGGGCCGGCCCTCGCCGCGGCCGATGTGGGCATCGCCATGGGCCGAGGAACGGACATCGCGCACGCCGCGGCCGAGGTCATCCTGTTGCGGGACGACCTGCGCCTAGTGCCGTGGTTGCTCCGGCTGGCGCGGGCCGTGCGCCGCAAGGTGCACCAGAACCTGGCCTGGGCTTTCGTGTACAACTTCATCGGTGTGGGTCTGGCCGTGATGGGGTATCTGCAACCCATCCTCGCGGCCCTGGCCATGGTGGCCAGCAGCCTCCTGGTGACGACCAACGCGTTGCGCCTGCGCACCTTCGCGGGCCCATCTTCTGCATCTCGGAGGCCATGATGCGCATCCCCACTTACCTGCAACGACGCTGGATGCGATGGATGGAAGGGTCCTGGGCCCGGCTGGAGGCCCTTCTGAACCGGGTGCTCACGCCGGCTTTCAATCCCTTCTACCATCTGGGCACCCTGGCCCTGTTCCTGCTCATGGTGCTGGCAGTGACCGGCATCTACCTCACCGTGTTCTACCGTCCAGGCGCGGCTCGGGCCTACGAAACCACCCTGGGCATCAGTCAAACGGCTCTGGGGTTGTGGATGCGCACCATCCATCGCTACGCGGCGGACGGCCTGCTCTTGGTTGTGGTTTTGCACGCCCTCAAGATGTTCCTGAGCGAGCGTTTTGCTGCCGCCCGGTGGGTGGCCTGGCTCACCGGATGGCTGCTTACGCTGCTCATCTGGGCCATCGGCGTGATGGGGTACTGGCTCCTGTGGGACCAAACGGCCCAATGGATTACGGAGTTCCTGGTACAGGTTCTGGGGCCTTCCATGGCCTTGACCTTCCTGGGTCCTGATGTGGCCTCCAAAAGTTTTGCGTTTTTCGTCATCGTGCTCTTTTTGCACATTTTTCTCTCCGTGCTCATCGTGCTGGGCTTCTTGTTGCATATCTTGCGCCTGAGCCGCCCCCGCTGGCTGGCGCCGCGGTGGTTGATGGTTCAGGCGGGCTTGGTCCTGTCCTTACTGGCCGTGATGGCACCGGCTTATCTGGAGCCGAAAGCCGACTTCAGCCGAATCCTGCATCGCGCCACGGTGGACTGGTTCTACCTGGCCTTCCTTCCTCTGAGCGAACGCTGGGGCGCGGCCTTTTGGTGGGGTACCGCCGGGGCATTGGCGGTCCTTCTGGTGCTGCCCTGGCTTCTGCCGGACCGCCATCCGGGCCCGGCGCGCATCGTGGAGCATTTGTGCACCGGATGCGGTCTGGGCGCGCTCAAGTGTCCTTATCAGGCCATTGAACTGGTCCCGCGAGGAGAGGAGAGCGCGTTCAAGTTCATGGCGTCCATCCGCCCCAACCTGTGCGTGGGTTGCGGCCTGTGTCTGGGCACTTGCGCGGTGATCAGCATCGACCTGGACGCCCGTCCCACCCAGGATTTCCTGCAGGAAATACGGCAGGCGGTGGCTCAGGCGAAACAGCAGAGGGGGCCGGTGGTCATGGCGGTCACCTGTCAGCGTCACCTGGCCCTGGGTTCCCTGCCCGTACCGACGCCCACCCTGCCCGCGTCCACGGCCCATCGGGTCACCGTGAACGGGACGGAGGCGTCCGTGGTGCTGGTGGCCCTTCCCTGTGTTGGGATGCTCAACCCGGAATGGATTCGTCCCTTCTTGCAGGAGGGCGAGGTCCAGGGCGTGGGCGTGCTTTCCTGTCCCACCCAGGACTGCGGTTTCCGCGAGGGTCCCTTCTGGCTGGCCCAGAACCTCAAATACCGGCGGAACCTGCTCTCGCGACCGTTCTTCTGGGTGGAGGCCGCGCCTGGCGAAAGACGGAGCTTCTTCCGTCTGGTGCGCGCGCTGACCGGTGCCTCCCGGGAAGCGCCTTCGGCCGCGGACCAGGTGGCCCATGTGCTGGAGACTCGGGAGGGGAAACGCTTTCCCCGGGCCCTGGGGACCCTGGTCGCGAGCTTCGCCGCCGTGCTGTTGCTCCTGGGCGTCTCCCGGGCTGCGATTCAACCCGTGGCTCGAGCCGCTCCTCCCGCGGGAATACGGATCCTCATGGCCCATACGGGCCAGATCAAGGCCGTGGGCGGGGATCTGTCCGCGGAGTTGCAAACCAAACTTCCTCCCGGGGTGACCGCGAGCCAGGTGCTGGGTGGGGAGCGTTATCCCGTGCATCTACGCGTGGAAGTGGACGGCCAAGTGGTGCTGGAGCGAATGTACGAGCCTTCGGGATTTCGGCGCGAGGGTCTGGCTTATGCCTTTGAAAACCTTGCTCTGAAGCCGGGAGTCCATCAGATACGCCTTTCCCTCATGGACGATGGGCGAACATGGCGGGTGGTCTTCAACGACCAGGTAGACGTAACTCCTGGGTCCGTTCTTACGCTGATTTTCGACGATGAACAGGGGCGGTTTGTCCTGGTGCCCGCCTTCGGGTCCTCTCCGTGACTTCTGTGTGGACGGCGCATAAAATACCTGCCTTCAAGGTTGAGCCACCGCCAACATAGCCAGCGCCGAGGCACCGCGGGTGGATGCCCACCAGGCCCAGGGGGCCAGGAAAAGGTTGAGGGCGATTTCCACGCCCTTGGTGGCCACGGAGGAAAAAGTGGCCCAGGCCCGGGTCCAAAATCCGGGCTGTTCTGGAAGGGCTTCCACCGAAGGAGGAGGGGCGTGGTCAAATCGGGCGAACCAGCGCATCAGGGCCAGTTGTATCCGGGTGTGCTCAGAGCCCAGGGGACGGGGCAGGTACACCTGCACACGCCGATATCCCAGACGTTGGAAGAAGCGTTGCAAAGCCTGGGGTGTCCACCGAAGATAATGATTAGGTGGATAGTCGTACGGATAACGTTCTCCCCAAAGGAGCAACTCGGGCCGATAAGGCGAGGGCACGCTGGCCAACACCACAGCCTGGGGGAAACGCTCCCGCACCGGAGCGAGATGGTATTCAGGAACGGGAAGGTGTTCCAATACCTCGAACAGGGTCACCGCCCATGGGGGTGGGCCGTTCCATTTCCAGGCTTGTGGAAGGGAGCCCACGAAGGCCGGAAGCCCCGCCCGCTGTAACAGGGCCACCAGGCCGGCATCCACTTCCATGCCCACCGCGTCGAAACCGGCTTTACGAGCGGCTCGCAGGAACCGACCAGCACCGCAGCCGATGTCCAACAACCGGGCTCCCCTGGGCGCGTGCCTACGGAGCCAAGCCAGGGCTCGGTACTCTGCGGCCGAGAGCCAGGGCGTCGGTGTCCACCAGGCCAGGGCATCGTTGGCCAGGGCCCGCACGGGAGCTTCATAAACGAATCTCCAAGCCTTGGGTAAAGGGGCTTCCTCTCGCGCACCCTGATAAAGGGCTTGATAATCGTCGACTTGATACCGTGGGTTCTCGGTAAAGGTCAGCCCGCACTCCCGGCAGCGCCGTAAGCGATATCCTTTCCAGGTTTCCGCCTCTTGGGTGTCCGATGAACCACAGGCCACGCAGGCTCGCAAGCGCATGTGCAACCTCCGGCTCGATTGGAGGGAATTGGAGGGAAATTAATTGATGCAGCGGCGACTTCGCCGCCGCTGCATCAATTATAATGCAAATCCACAACCTGACGAATCAAAGTGAGACAACAGATGCCTACTGCCGAAACTACACGTCGGGCCTGGTTCGTGGTGGTGCTCTTCGGGCTGGTCAGTCTGTTTGCAGACATGACCTACGAAGGAGCCCGAAGTGTTATCGGTCCCTACCTGGGATACCTGGGCGCGAGCGCGGTCATTGTGGCCTCCCTAGCAGGGCTGGGGGAATGGCTTAGTTATGGGTTCCGGTTGGTGTCTGGCTATTGGAGCGACCGCACCCGGGCTTACTGGGCCTTTACCCTGGTGGGTTACGGGGTCAACCTGCTGGCGGTGCCCCTTTTGGCCCTGGCCCGGTCGTGGCCTGCGGCAGCCGCTTTGGTTTTGGTGGAACGTATCGGGAAGGCCCTGCGCACACCAGCCCGGGATGCCCTCCTCTCCCGGGCTACGGAAGAGGTTGGCCATGGCCGCGGTTTTGGGTTGCATGAAGCCCTGGACCAGGTGGGAGCCATGCTGGGGCCGTTGCTGGTGGCCGGCGTGTTGTGGGCCCGGGGAGAGATGCGTCTGGCCTTTGCCGCGCTGGCCCTGCCGGCGGGCGTGGCCCTGACCCTGCTCCTCCTGGTCCGTTGGACCTACCCCGAGGCCCCGAAAAAGGCCCGTCCTGGGAGGGATGGACTCTCCGGTCGGACGGCCCTGCCGGGCGCGTTCTGGCGCTATTTGGGGGCCTCCGCCCTGCTGGCCGCGGGCTTCGTGGATTTCCCTTTGATGGCCTATGCCTTCACCCAGCCCGGCAAGATGGCGGTTCTCTCGGCGCCCTTGTTGTACATGCTGGCCATGGGGGTGGATGCCGTTGCCGCGCTCATCTTCGGGCGCCTGTACGACCGGAAAGGGTTGCGTGTGATGGCGGGTGCCATCGCGCTGGCCCTGCCCGCGCCGGCCCTGGTGCTGCTGACCACCCGCCCGGTGTGGGCTATCCTGGGCGCGGCTCTGTGGGGTGTGGGCATGGGGGCCCAGGATAGCCCACACCGGGCGGGTGGTCAGCAGCACCAGGGCCGGCGCGGGCAGGGCCAGCGCGATGGCACCCGCCATCACCTGT
>WFVP01000006.1 GCA_015491595.1 Anaerolineales bacterium | reverse complement strand
TGGCGCAGGAAGTCGTGCCCCAGGCCCAGACCCTTATGGGCTCCTTCGATGAGCCCGGGGATATCGGCCAGCACCAGGGCCTGGGTTTCGTCCAGGAAGGCCACCCCCAAGTTGGGTACCAGAGTGGTGAAGGGGTAGGGGGCGATTTTGGGCTTGGCATCGGTGACCCGGGCCAGTAGGGTGGATTTGCCCGCGTTGGGAACCCCCACGATGCCCACGTCCGCGATGAGACGCAGTTCCAGGCGGAGGCGGCGTTTCTCCCCGGGCTCCCCCCGTTCCGCCAGACGCGGGGCCTGGCGGCGGGGTCCCTTGAAACGGGCGTTGCCCCGACCTCCCCGACCTCCTCGGGCCACCACCAGTTCCTGACCGGGTTCGGTCAGGTCCCCCAAGAGTTCGCCGGTGTCCGCGTCGTAGACCAAGGTACCAGGCGGCACCGGAATGCGCAGCGGAGGCGCGGATTTGCCCGTGCGGTTGTTGGGGCCCCCGTGGCCGCCGTTCTCGGCCCGAAAGCGCTTCTGGAAGCGGAAGGGGGCCAGGGTGTTCAGGTGGGGGTCCACATAAAGCACCACGTCGCCCCCGCGGCCGCCGTCCCCGCCGTCGGGTCCACCCCGAGGGACGTACTTCTCCCGGCGGAAGTGCACGATGCCGTCGCCGCCCTTACCGGCTTCCACTTCGATTTCCACTTCGTCCAGAAAATGGCTCATGAATGTCCTGCTCACCTCGAGTTGGGTTTCGTGGGTCCCTCACTTTGATTATACCCATCTTTCTCCGCCCGCTCTGATGGGGCCCGGACCCCCGAGGCAGAGCCCCTTCTCCGGAGCAGGGGCAAGGCTTTTGCGAGTATGTGGCCCCCGCGCTGATGTCGGGCACCTCCATGTCCGAGCCGGCCCCACTTCTTTTTGTCCGAACTTTTGTCCGAAGCTCAGGTTGTGACAGTTTCAGTTTAGTGGGCGCAATATCTGATGCGTTGAGAGGACCGGACCCGTGCATTTTTCCCGTCTGCGGCGCGAAGGGATGACCTGCGCTTTCACCGTTGGCCGAAATACCTGGTGAGCCCACCCAGCCTGTTATCCGAGGCGAGGGCATGGGGCTGACCGGGTACAGGACCAAAATTCGCCGACCGCCGTTGGTCGTCAGCGGTCGGCCGTTTTCGCCCCGTGCCCGGTCAATCCAATCGTTTCTTGCATCCACACCCGTCTACTAAACTGAAACCGTTTCGCTCAGGTTGGGTGCATGCACATGTTGCCGAAATCAGCCGGTCCTTTATGGGCCGAAAGTTTGGACCACCTCTGCAGGCGGGCCTTTTCCTTTTGGAACGCCCAGGTCTGACCAGGCCCTGGACCGCAGGAACGGCTGACGGCCGTCAGCCGACCGCCGACGGCAAATTTTGGTCCCGGACCCAGACAGACCTGAGCGAAACGCTGGGTGCCTTTCCAAGGCGGCACCACCTTTTCTCCCCCTTCGGTAACTTTTGCGTGTACCCCTCAGGTTTCAACTCTGGCGAAGGCGGAGGTTTTATGATACACTTTTCTATAGCCGTTTTGTTTTTACAACGTGTTCTTTTTGTCTTTGGTGTTCCTGTTCTTGTTCCATGTCATTGACGGTCGTTAGGTTCCTGTGGTGGAAAGGTAACGGGAAAGGGGGCGAACAACAGCGCCGCGTGCAGGATACCGGAACGTCCTGCAAACAGGGAGGCTGTGCCTATCCTGTTCGTTTGGGGAGGAGGGGCGATGAGTGCGCGGCGGTTTCGTAGTGTGCAGGACATCCTACGCCAGCATCGGCGTATGCGCTTCGTGGGCCGGGAGCACTGCCTGGATTTCTTCCGGACGAATCTGGAGTACGCCCCCGAAGACGAACGCAAGCGCTTCATCATCCACATTACCGGCCCTTCGGGTGTGGGCCTTACCCGGCTGCTGCGGCGGTTGCAGGAAATCGCGCGTCACAAGGGCGCCCTCACCGCGTGGGTGGACGGCTACATGGTCACCCACGTCTTTGAAGCCATGCGGGCCATCGAACGCCAGCTGGCGGAACAGGACGCCCATCTTTCCCTGTTCAACAAAATCTACCGCATTTACCGGCGTCTTTATCGCATCATCAGTCTGGACGCCCGGGCCCCCCTGGGCCTGCCCTCCCGGATGTATCACTACTTGTTGGACCACTGGTGGGTCAACCGCACTCCCATAGAAGCCGCCCTCTTGGAGAAACTGGTGGAC
>WFVP01000005.1 GCA_015491595.1 Anaerolineales bacterium | reverse complement strand
TTCGTGCCTAACCCCTACTATTTCCGCCAGGACGAAGGCCTTCCCCGCTTCACCAAGGTGGTGGTGCGTTTCTTCGACAACCCCGAAGAGGGCCTGGCCGCGCTCATGACCGGGGAGTGCGATTTCGTGTCCGAAACGGTGGGGCTGGAGCATCAGACCAAATTGCTCTTCGCCCTGGAGGATTCCAACAAGGTGCAGGTCTCCCTGGCCCCGGGCCCGGCCTTCGAGCACCTGGGCTTCGTGCTTTACAACCAGGCCCTGGACGACGGTTTGCAGTACCGGGACCCGGGCTCTCCTCTCTACGACGAGAGGGTGCGCAAAGCTGTGGCCATGTGCATCGACAAGGAAGCCATCATTCAGGAGGTGTACGGCGGTTTCGTCCAGGCGTACACCTCCTATCTGCCGCCCGACCACCCCGCTTTCGCGGGGGACCAGGTGCCCATCTATCCCTACGACCCTCAGGAGGCTCAGCGCCTTTTGGAAGAAGCCGGTTGGGTGGACCACGACCAGGACCCTACCACCCCCCGGGTGTTTCGCCAGTCCTCCCTGTGGGTGCGTTACAATCAACCTCTGGAACTGACCCTGGGCACCACCCAGGCGCCCTTGCGGCAGGAGGTGGCCCAGCGCATCGCGAAGGACCTGGCCCAGTGCGGCATTCGGGTCAAGGTGCAGACCTATCCGGCCCAGGAGTTCTTTGCCACCGGGCCGGATGGGCCGGTTTTCGGACGTCGCCTGGACATGGCCCTCTTCGCCTGGACGCTGCGGCCGGAAATCATGTGCCATTTGTGGATGACGGAGGCCATTCCGGGACCCCCTGAAGCCACCATTGACGACGTGTTGTGGTTGCGACGTATCTGGCCCGAAGACGCGCGGGGCCGGGATGCTTTCCTCTATGATTGGGCGGGATGGAACTATCACGCTTACAGCGACCCCGAATTCGACGCGGCGTGTCGCCAGGTGCTGTTCGGGCTGCCCGATACACCAGCGTACCGACAGGCCTGGACCTTCACCCAGGTTCGCCTGGCAGAACGGGTGCCCCTGGTGCCCCTCTACACCCAGATGAAAATGGTCGCCATGCGGGCCGACTTTTGCGGCTACCTCCCCGACCCCGGTTCGCCCCTGGAGTTGCGGGATGTGGAGACTTTTGGGTACGGTGACCTGTGTCCCGCCGGAGCCGATTGAGCCGGAGGCCGAACCGCGCCCGGCTTTGCGTGCGTCATCCCCGTCCCCGGAGGAGAGGTGGCGATGGAGGTGAGGTTTTCCATCTTCGGCGAACGTTTGACGTCCCCGACCGGCATCTTGCAGCTGATGGAGGACCTGGGCAGGGCCCTCACGGCCCCCGGGCCGGTCTATATGCTGGGAGGAGGCAATCCGGCCAAGATTCCCCAGGTGACGCGTTTCTTCCAGGAGCGGTTGCAGGCCCTGGCGCGGGACGTCCAGCGGTTTCAACGGGCCTTCACCGATTACGCGGAGCCCCAAGGCCTGGGCGAGTTTCGGAAGGCCATCGCGCGTGCCTTGCGCGCCCGTTACGGGTGGCCCATCGGTCCGGAGAACGTGGTGCTGACCAACGGCAGCCAGAACGCCTTTGCCTTCCTCTTCAACTTGTTGGCCGGTCCTACTTCCGACGGAGGCTTTCGGCGGATTCTCCTCCCCGTGCTGCCCGAGTACATCGGGTACGCGGATACCGGATGGGTTTCCGACATCTTCCTGGCTCTGCGGCCGTCCCTGGAGGAAATGGAAGCCCCCTTCTACAAGTACCGGGTGGACCTCTCCCGCCTGTCCGATGGCGAGGACATCGCGGCGGTGTGCGTCTCTCGGCCCACCAATCCCACGGGCAACGTGCTCACCCAGGAGGAGGTAGAAGCCCTGGCCCGCTGGAGCAAGGCACAGGGGATTCCCTTCATCATCGACAACGCCTACGGCGCGCCTTTCCCCTACATTCTGTTCACCGATGCGGAACCCTATTGGGACGAGCACGTGGTGCTATGCCTGAGCCTGTCCAAATTGGGTCTGCCGGGGGTGCGAACCGGCATCGTCATCGCCCCGGATCCCCTGGCCGCAGCCCTAGGCCGCATGAACGCCATCTTCACCCTGGCGCCCAGCAACGTGGGCGCGGGCCTGGTGCTGGACCTGGTGACTTCCGGTGAAATCTTCGACCTGGGTCCCCGTTACATCCGCCCCTTCTATCAGGCCAAGCGGGACCAGGCCCTGGAGTGGCTGGCGGCCTTCATGGGCGACGTGCCCTATCGGGTCCATCTCCCCGAGGGCACCTTTTTCCTCTGGCTCTGGTTCCCGGAGCTGCCCATCTCGTCGCAGGCGCTGTACGAGCGCCTCAAAGCGCGCGGGGTGCTGGTGGTGCCGGGGGAGTACTTCTTCCCCGGCCTGCAGGAGCCCTGGGAGCATCGAGAGCAGTGCCTGCGGGTGAACGTGGCGGGTCCGGAGGACGTGGTGAAGACCGGTCTGCGCCTCTTGGCCGAAGAAGTGCGTCGGGTCCACGAAACTCAGGGATGATTTGGAAAAGCGCGGGCTTGATGCTACAATAGCGTCATGACCGTGGAGGTACAGCAAGCCATGTCCGCCGACCGAAAGCGGGTTCGGGGGCTGCTTTTGGCTGCGGGTAAAGGGACCCGCATGAAATCCCGCCTTCCCAAGGTCCTGCATCCCCTGTTGGGCCGTCCCTTGGCGGCTTACCCTCTGCAAGCTTTACGGGAAGCCACGGGGACCCTGCCGGTGGTGGTGATAGGTCATGAGGCCCGGCAGGTGCAGCAGGGTTTGGGAGAGGACGCGGCGGAGTACGTGCTGCAGGACCCGCCTCTGGGTACCGGGCACGCGGTGGCCCAGGCCCGGGGGTTGTTGGAGGGACGAGTGGACGTGCTTCTGGTGGCCCCCGGGGACATGCCCCTACTCCGGGCCGAGACCTTCCGGCGTCTGTTGGAGACCCATCTGGCCCATCCCGAGGCGGCCATCACCCTGCTCACCGTGGAATCGGACAACCCGCGCGGGTTTGGGCGCATCCTGCGAGACGACGCGGGACGGGTGGTGGGCATCGTGGAGGAAGCCCATGCCACGCCGGAGCAGAAGGCCATCCGGGAACTCAATGTGGGGGTGTACGCCTTCGATGCCGCCTGGCTGTGGTCGGCCCTGGAGCGGGTGCCCCTTTCTCCCAAAGGCGAGTACTACCTGACGGACGTGGTGGCCCTGGCCGTGGAAGAAGGCCGTCCGGTGCAGGCCGTAACCCTGGAGGACCCGGAGGAAGCCATTGGCGTGAACACGCGCGTACACCTGGCCGAGGCCACCGCGGTGTTGCGCCGGCGCATCGTGGAGCGCTGGATGCTGGCCGGGGTGACCATGGTGGACCCCGAACGGGTGTACATTGAGGATACGGTGCGCCTGGCCCCGGATGTCACCCTCTGGCCAGAGACCTATCTGTTGGGAGACACGGTGGTAGAAACGGGGTGCGAAATCGGCCCCCAGAGTTTCGTGCGGAACGCGCGCATCGGTCCCCGGTGCCGCATCTGGGCCTCGGTGGTGGAGGACGCGGTCTTGGAGGAAGACGTCCACATCGGCCCCTACTCCCGGGTGCGGGGCGGCTCCCACCTGGGACGAGGGGTATATCTCGGCAACTATGCCGAGGTGAAGAAGTCCCGTTTGGGGCCGGGGGTCAAGATGCACCACTTCTCCTATCTGGGGGATGCCACGGTGGGCGAAGGGGTGAACATCGGCGCCGGGACGATTACCTGCAACTACGACGGAGAGCGCAAGCATCCGACGACCATCGAGGACCACGCGTTCATCGGC
>WFVP01000004.1 GCA_015491595.1 Anaerolineales bacterium | reverse complement strand
GTAATAAGGGGAGCGGGGCAGTGGTACAAACGAGAAAGCCATTGTTGCAGCACCCGGGCGGCCTGGTAGAAGGCCCGGGCTGTTTCCGTACCCTGCTGGGTGCGAATGACTTTGAGGCGTTCATCCAGCACCGGAGCAGCCTGGTCAATAGGCAATACGCCGCCCAGTACGTCAAAGACATCGGTGCTATAAGCAAAGATGCCCACCAGGTAGCGGGGAGAAATCTGAGCCCCTTTTGTGGAACGGAAGAGCATGGCCGACAGAGCCTCGCGCAGGGCATCCAGGGCCACTTCCAGGCGCGTACGCCCCCCCATGGGGCGCTCCATGGAAGCACTGACGTCCAGCAGGTACAACACCAGGGCGGGGGTGCGGGAGGTGGCCAAAACGTCATACATTAGATTCTCCCTCCTTGGCTCGCGGCTTCCCGAAAGGCCAGTAAAAGCTCCCTGATTTGATAGCCGATGTACCAACCTGTAAAAGCCAGGAGCAGGTTGAAGATCCAGGCATTAGGATCATTGAACTTGCCCAGACTTCCGGGATAAGCCGTTTCATCGATAAGCATGCCTACCAGAAGGGACGCGCCTGTGCTCCAGAGCATGTGTAGTAGCCAGTCTTTGGGGAGGCGCAGATTCATGATTTCAATGCTCCGGGAAGCCAGCCAAGAGCCGACGGCTGCGATAAGCAAAGGGAGGAAGAGAGCAGGGCGCTCCGGGCTAACCAGATAAATGCCCAGGAAGCCAAAGAACACGGCAACTACGTAAACACCGGTGACGACAGGGGACCGCTGGAAGGAAGGCAGGAGGAGGGCCAGGAGCAAGGTACCCAGCGACAAAGAAGCCCAGAAAGGGTGGCGCACGAGAGGAGACAGGAGCGCCATGAGGACCAAGGCCGTCGCGGCTACGCCCCCTAACACCAGCGCCAGCTGTCCCTGACTCAGGCCGCCCAGCCAGTACCCTATGCGTTGTGCCGCGCTCAGGCTGCGGACCTGGGTGCGCTCCAGCGCGGCGCGGCGGTATAGCCCTTGTTGCAACACGCGCAGCCGTTGGAACAGCAGGTTGTTGTGTTCGGTCAACAGGGTTTCGAGTTGCGGTAGTCGATGCGCCACAGCCAGGTCAATGGCCTGACGGTAGGCCTCTAACGCCTGGTCGACCAGCCCCAGTTGGGTGCGCTTGCGGGCCCTGTTCCACAGGACATGAACGCGCTCTTCGGGGGGAGCGCTTTCCGTCATGGTAGCTGTTGTGGGTCCTTCTGGGGTTGTCTCAAGGTCCATCATACGGGTGTGCTCTTCCTCGTCCTCCAGGACTTCCACCGTGGTTTCGGCCAGTTCGGTATTGATTTTGGTTTCGGCGTCCTCCAGGGCCTCTACTTCGGGTTCGGTCAACCCGGTGTTGGCTTCGGTCGCGCCCTCCGTGGCCATTTGAGCGCCTTTTCCGGTTTGTTCCCAAAGCAGGGTAGTCTCCCCGGATTCGGCGGATATGACTGGCGAATCCATTTCTCTGGTTGCTTTTTCGGTATCTTTTCCAAGGGCCATTTCCGAGACCGGCTCGTCAGGCTCAGCCCGCATGGATTCCTCGGCCGGTGTACCTTCGGTTTCCGTAAAGGGGGCCTTGTGTTCGACGAAACTGGAGGGAGATGAGGGCGACGATGGCGCGGCTGTGGATTGTAAGGCGCGTAGATTCACTGGCCTACCCTGGAACGCGTCGTACCAGTAGGAAAGAGGCGGACATCCCTGCAAGGAAGAAGCAAACCAGGCACGACGGAACAGTTCGCCAAACACCTTTCCCCAGCCCTCCAGGGCCCGGACCAGTAGCCGGAAGCGCTCCGATTCGGTATGCATTTCCTCTTCGCGGAAATAACTTTGTTCATTGCCATGTCGAGCCACCTCGGGATGATACCAGGCCAGGATTTCGGCCAGCAGAACCGCGCCCGCAAAGCGGTCGCCCAGAGGCCCCCACAGGCTCTCCCGGTCGAAATGAGGCATATAGCCCGGAGAACCGACCAGTAAAGATTCGGGAGAGCTCAACCCTGGGGCGTAGATTTGTTCCACATCCACCAGGGCCACCACAGGTTGATTGTCGTGCCAATCCACCATAAGGTTGGATGCGGCCAGATCACAATGGGCCATGTTGCGCCTTTCCATTTCCACCAGGATGTAAAGCACGGACCAGGCCAGGGTCCAGGCCTGGTCGCGAGTCAACGGTTTTTGGCGCAGCATGATATCTCCCCAGGTTTCTCCTGGTACCCAGGGCATGAGTACGGCATAGGCCAAGTCTGGATATTGTTGAAGCAGGTCGCGATACCTCGGGCTGTTGGGGGAAATTACCCGGCGGATACAGGCCTGCAAGCCAGGCAGGCTGGCAAAGGCTTTGATTTCCCGGGCCCTGAGCTCGATTTGTGGCGTTCGATACGCGGATTTGAACACTTTGAAGGCTCGGTGGACTCCCGCATCTGAAGCTGTCCCTGAAGTTTCCCGGATGAGCTTATACACCACAGCCATACGGCCTTCCTGGCCGTAGGGAAAGGCTGGTGACATGGGATGCGGTAGAAAGCGGTATTCATGTCGGCCAATTCGCAGGCGTTGGTTAACTTGTGGACGGAACATGGCATCCTCTCATGTGAGATGAGGTATCACCCACGCGTCCGGGCACGCCAAAAGTGGGACCAAGAACGATCCAGGTCTTCCCACTGCCGGAGTTTGTTGGTGGCCAGACGAACCAAGGTTTGGTATTCCTCGACAAGGGCTTCCATACGACGCATCAGTACCCTCGCGCGCTCTTCAAAATCTAAAGCGGAAGGCCCTTCCCAGGCCAGATACAAGCGGCGTAAAGCCCGCTGCATCTCCTCAAGGTCTTCTTCCATCCGCCATTCCAGCCGGCGGAGCTGGTTGAGCACCTGATAGAAAACCAAGGTGTCGAGATGAAAGTGGTCCAAAGCCCTTGACCTCCCTACAGCGATTCAGTCAGACTCGGCTTCTACGGTGATTTATGGAACGGTCTCATCCTCGTCCAAACTCCAGGCCGGTTGCTGAGGAGGACGATACCGGGCCAGGATCACCGAGATGTTATCCGGACCCTGAAAGCGGTTGGCCAGTTCCACCAGACGATAGATAGCCCATGAAAGTGGGTAGTGCCCCAGGATGTCTTCCAGAATGGAAAAGGGGACAACTTCCCACAAGCCATCACTGCAAAGCAGGAGGAGGTCTCCGGGATTCAAGTCTACCCGGACGATGTAAGGTTGCACCGTGCTGCGTCGCGCGCTTAAAGCCTGGGTTAAGCGATGGCGATGGGGGTGGCGAAGGGCCTCCAGGGGCGTGATTTCGCCTCGCTCGACCATGCGGGCCACTACACTGTGGTCCCGGGAAATCTGACGCAATCCTTCTTGGGTGCGGAGGTAGGCGCGGCTGTCCCCCACGTTGGCCACCACAGCCTTCCCGGGAAGTAAGAGCGCGGCCACCACGGTGCTGCCCATCTCGGGCAGGTCGAGTTGTTCGGCCTGTTGCAGGATGTTTTGATGGGCTTTGAGAATACAGCGTTCCAATAAAGTTTCCCAAGACGGTGTTGTAGGTTGCTCATCATAGTAACAACGCTGTAGCGTTTCGACCACGATGTGACCCGCCAGCGCGCCGCCCTGATGTCCGCCCATGCCGTCGGCAATCGCGATCAACGGCGGGATGTTCGGGTTGAGATCTCGAGGAGGCAGGAGGATATGGTCTTCGTTGGGTCGACGTCTGCGCCGCCGTCCTGGATGGGTCACCCCGGCAATTTCAAAAGGCGGTATGTGAAGCACAGCCATTACCCTCCTCCTGACGGCTTATTATACAACCGGCAGAAGGGTATTTTCTCCCAGCACGCGAAAGCGCAGACGTACCGTGTGACCCAGTTGGATGATATCTCCGTCTTGCAGAGGAGTCGGTCCCTGAACTGGGGCGTCATTCACAAAAATCCCGTGTTTAGGAGGCCCCGAAGGGGGAGGCTCCAGAAAGAACACGCCGTTTTCCAGGCGGAGGACGGCATGTCTCCGGGAGACGGACGCGTCTTTGGGGAAGGGGATGTCGTTGTCGCCCCGCCTGCCTAAGGTAATACGGTCCTGGGTCAAAAGCACGGTTTTGCCCACATATGTGGGATCCTGGCTTTGCAGCACCTTCAAAGCGGCCAGGGCCGGTTG
>WFVP01000003.1 GCA_015491595.1 Anaerolineales bacterium | reverse complement strand
TAACAGAAGGCCAGCATGACCACGGCCCAGAAGAAGTCGGACCACTTCACATCACCGTAGCCCAACGGCCGGGTAAAGATGACGCCCGTCTCGGGGTCACCCGCCAGGCCGTTGATGGCCTTGACGATGTTCTGGGCCCAGGGCATGGTGCCCAACCAAATCCCGATGAGAGCGATGAGCACCGTGACCACCGTGGTGGTCACCATGTTCACCCGCCATCGGTAGACCATCTGGCCCGCCAACACACCCGCCAGGGTCAAAATGAGGAAGCCAATGGGTACCGTGGGTTTGGCCAGCAACGGTGCAATCACCGCGCCAAACGCGCCCATGATGAGGAGCAGGTAGATGTAAAGGAAGGTCAGCAACAGCGTCCGCGCGCGGGGCGAAATCAACTTATAGGAAAGGCCACCCATCGTCATGCCCTCGTGGCGGACGGCCAGCATGGTGGAAGCATAATCCTGCACCCAACCGATGAAGAAGACGCCGATGAGCAGCCAGAGGAGGGCCGGGAGCCAACCATACTGGGCCGCCACGATGGGGCCGACAATGGGTCCCAGGGCGGCAATGGATTTGAACTGGTACCCGAATAGGACGCTGGCGCTCGCGGGCATGAAGTCCACGCCGTCCTGATACATGACCGCCGGCGTGGCCCGCTTGGGGTCGGCCTGTATCACTTCCCGGTCAATGCGCCGGGAATACACCTGATAGCCGACCACCACCACAGCAATGGAGAGAATGAGAATAAGCAATGGCATAACCCACCCCTCCTTATGTGGGAATTTCCTGAGCGGCCTTGGGCTATTAAGGTAAACCCCGTCTGCGAAAATTGGTTACGCCTTAAAAGCAGCCCATTTCACCGAAATCTCCCGTATTCTTGCCCTTTCTTCCTTGAAAAAGATTCATGCCATAAAGCCTTTTTGACGCTTTCCTGACGCTCCAGGAAGATGATAGGGACACCGATGATAGGGACATCTCTGACCGCGCCTCGCGCGTCATCCCTCACGAAAGGAGAAACGCTTATGCCACCTCCTCCACCATACACCGATACCATCGCCGTCTTTACCGCCGGAGCCCTATTGGGCAGCTGCCTGGGAGGCAGCATCACCCTCTTCATGGGCCTCATGCTCATATGGTGGCATGCACGGGGCTCCGCGCAGTTCTTCGGTCGTCATCGGTTCACCGCCTTCATCGCCCGCTCCACCCGACGGTTCCCCCGTCGGCTGCACATCCACCGAGACAACCTGACGCTGCCCGGGTATGATCCTTCCCAACCCTCATCCCCTTCCGAGGAGCAACACCCATGATTCTGCTCGCTGCGTTCTTCGCCCTGGTTTCCAGCTTCGGCCTCGCGTGGCTCTATGCGCTGGCCCTTTACTGGGCCGACCGACACGAAAAGGAACCGAAACTCCTGCTGTTGGGCATGTTCCTGTGGGGGGCCGTTATCGCGGTCCTGGGCTCCATCGTGTTCTCCCTGGCGCTGGACGCCGGGGTGGCCCTGGTGGTGCGTACGGAAGCCGTGCGGGACATGATTTCCACTGTGGTCATCGCGCCCCTGGTGGAAGAAAGCATGAAGGGAGCCGCGCTCATCCTGCTCTTCCTCTTCGCCCGCAACCAGGTGGACAGTCTTTTCGACGGCGTGATTTACGCGGCCTTGGTGGGACTGGGTTTCGAGGCCGTGGAAAACTTCCTTTACCTCCTGGGCGCCCTGGGCGAGGGGGGCCTGGGTTCGTATCTCCTGACCATGTTCCTGCGCCTGGGACTCTTCGGTTTCACCCACGCCTTTTACACCTCTCTGACCGGCCTGGGTTTGGCGGCCTTTCGCCTGTATAGCCGCCGCTGGTGGGCCTGGGCCGCGGTTCCCCTGGGATGGCTCGCCGCGGTCCTGACCCATGCGTTTCACAACGCCACCGTCTCCACCGGCTCGGCCCTGTGCCTCCTGGCCGTGTTGGCCGACTGGGCCGGCCTCATCATCCTGGTGGGCATCCTCGTCTGGGCTCTGCGGCGGGAGCACAAATGGCTGCGCCAGTATTTGGCGGACGAGGTGCGCGCGGGGCGCATCTCGCCAGCCCAATATGAAACCGCCTGTTCCCTGCGCAAACGGGCGACCGCCCAGCGAAAGGCCCGTCGAACGGGACGCAGCGGAACCACGCGCCGCTTCTATCAGGCCCTGACCAAGCTCGCCTTTCTCCGGGCCCACATCGCTCGCGGGCACACCTCGCCGCCCTATCAACAACGCCTGCGCCAGTTGCAGGAGGAAATCGCCCGTCTGGCCCCGGAAGCCGAAGC
>WFVP01000002.1 GCA_015491595.1 Anaerolineales bacterium | reverse complement strand
TCTCCCAGCTCATCCGTTCCCCCGGTGCCTACTTTGACGCGCCCTATGACGCTTCGGTGGGGCGTCCCCTAGCCACGGCCAAGCTCATCCCTGACCGGGGGGTGTGGCTGGAACTGGAGACCAAGCGCAGTGACCACATCATCCTGCGCTTCAACCGCCGTCGCTCGGTGCCTGTGACCCTGTTCCTGAGGGCCCTGGCCGCGGTAGATGACGGCCTTCCCGAATCCCCCCTCAAGACGGGCACCGATGAAGAGCTCCTGGCCCTGTTCCAGGACGTGGACGTGGACCCCGAACGGCCCTTTATTCGCAACACCATCGAGCAGGAGCCGGAACTGGAACTCAATGGCCTTTCCCTGGCCGAGGCTGCTTTGATTGAGCTCTACAAGCGCCTGCGCCCCGGCGAACCCGCGACCCTGGACAACGCGCGTGAGTTCCTTCAGAACCAGCTCTTTGACCCGCGCTACTTCGACCTGGCCCGGGTGGGTCGTTACAAAATGAACCAGAAGTTCGACCTGCACGACCGGGTGCCCATGGAATACCGCACCATCAGCAAATGGGACATCGTGGCCATGGTGCGGCGGCTCATCGCCATCAACAACGGCCTGGAAGCGCCCGACGATATGGACCACCTGGGCAACCGCCGGGTGCGCACGGTGGGTGAATTGGTCTATGCCCGCCTGCGGGTGGGTCTGCGGCGCATGGAGCGCATCATAAAGGAGCGGATGTCCATCCGGGGCGACCAGGAAAAGGTCACGCCTGCTTCCCTCATCAACATCCGACCCATCAGCGCGGCTTTGCGGGAGTTCTTCGCCTCCAGCCAGCTTTCCCAGTTCATGGACCAGACCAACCCCCTTTCGGAATTGCGCCACAAGCGCACCCTCTCGGCCCTGGGGCCGGGTGGTTTGCGCCGGGAACGAGCAGGCTTCGACGTGCGGGACGTGCACCACTCCCACTACGCGCGTATCTGTCCCATCGAGACGCCAGAAGGTCCCAACATCGGCCTCATCGGCCGGTTGACCACCTATGCTCGCATCAACCCCTATGGATTCATCGAGACGCCCTACCGTCGGGTGTACAAAGAACTGCCGGCCAACGACCCCCGTCTGGTCGGACGCAAATTGCGGGAAGATGTGGTGGACCCCAAGTCGGGTAAGGTCCTTGCCGAAGCCGGGGTGCGGGTGGATGAAAAACTGGCCAAGAAGATTGCGAAGGCCCTGAAGGACAAGCCGGTGTCCATCGTGCCCTGGATTTCCAAGGATGTGGACTATCTCACGGCCGATCAGGATGACCGCTACTACATTGCCCAGTCCAACGCGCCCATCAACGAGCACGATGAGTTCGAATCCCGAAACCTCATCTGTCGGTACAAGGGCTCCTTTCTGTTCGCCCGACCGGAGCAGGTGTCCTACGTAGACGTCGCGCCCCACCAAATCGTGGGCGTGAGCGCGTCCCTGATTCCCTTCCTGGAACACGACGACCCCACGCGGGCCCTGATGGGGTCCAACATGCAGAATCAGGCCGTGCCCTTGCTCAAGCCCGACGCGCCCATCGTGGCCACGGGTATCGAGAAGAAGGCCGCCCAGGATTCGGGTACGGTGGTGCTGGCCCGACGGGATGGTGAAGTCATCTCCGTGACGGGCGAGCGCATTGTGGTGCGCACGGACGACGGCGACACGGACGTGTACCCCCTGCGCCGTTTCGAGCGCTCCAACCAGAGCACCTGCCTGGACCAGCGCCCCATCGTCTCCAAGGGCCAACGGGTGAGGAAGGGCGACGTGTTGGCCGACGTGAGCGCAACGGAAGACGGGGAGTTGGCCCTGGGCCAGAACGTGGTGGTGGCCTTTGTGTCCTGGGAGGGCGGCAACTTTGAGGACGCCGTGCTCATCTCCGAGCGCTTGGTACAGGAGGACAAGTACACCTCCATCCACATCGAGAAGTACGAAGTGGAGGCCCGGGATACCCGCTTGGGTCCGGAAGAAATCACCCGGGATATCCCTAACGTGGGTGAAGACCAGCTTCGCAACCTGGACGAGAACGGCATCATCCGCATCGGTGCCCAGGTGGGCCCCGGGGATATCCTGGTGGGTAAGGTCACGCCCAAGGGCGAGAAGGAACTCACCCCGGAAGAGCGGCTGCCCGGGCCATTTTCGGCGAAAAGTCCCGGGATGTGCGGGACACCTCCCTCCGTATGCCCCATGGTGAGTGGGGAACGGTGGTGGGTGTGCAGGTCTTCTCCCGAGAGGAGACCCGGGACCTGCCGCCCGGCGTGGAGAAGATGGTGCGGGTCTTCGTGGCCCAGCGCCGAAAGATTACCGCGGGTGACAAGATGGCCGGCCGCCACGGGAACAAAGGTGTGGTTTCCAAGGTGGTCCCGGTGGAAGATATGCCCTTCCTGGAGGACGGGACGCCGGTGGACATCATCCTCAATCCTTTGGGTGTTCCCGGCCGGATGAACATCGGTCAGATTCTGGAAGCCCATTTGGGATGGGCCGCGTCCCGACTGGGCTTTCGGGCCAAGACCCCCGTCTTTGACGGTCCCAGTGAGAAGGAAATCGAGGCCGAACTGGCCAGGGCCTGGTTGATCGATCAAGCCTGGCGGGAAGTCACCGAACGAGCCTGGGCCTGGCTGAAGGAACAGAAAGGTCTGGAACCGGAACTCCTGCGGAATGAAGACGACGTGCGGGCCCTGTACATGGAGCAGTGGTTGAACGACCGGGGTTACGACCTCTACCGCCTGGCCACGGACGAGGTCTACGCCCGCCGCAGCGCTCTGCGGGAATGGTTGAAGGAAAAGGGCTACAATCCAGACGACATCCTGCACTTTGAGGACGAGGAACTGTCCATCGCGGAGCGGGAGCGCCGGGCTCAGGAGGCCATCAAAGTGGGCCTGCGCTTGTGGATGGAGTCCTTGGGCTACGATACCTCGGACCTGCCGGACGACGAAGAAGCCATTCGCCAGAAGGCCTCCCAGGTCATGCTGGAAACGGGGCGGCCTATACCCATCTTGGGTAAGCAAATCCTGCGGGACGGGATGACGGGAGAACCCTATGACCGACCGGTGACGGTGGGTGTGATGACGGTTATGAAACTCCATCACCTGGTGGAGGACAAGGTCCACGCCCGGTCTACTGGGCCTTACAGCCTCATCACTCAGCAGCCGTTGGGTGGCAAGGCCCAGTTCGGCGGTCAGCGGTTCGGCGAGATGGAAGTGTGGGCTCTGGAGGCCTACGGCGCGGCTTACACCTTGCAGGAGATGCTGACCATCAAGTCCGACGACGTCGAGGGCCGCAATCGCACTTACGAGGCCATCGTCAAGGGCAAGCCCATCGACCCGCCCAAGCTCCCGGCTTCCTTCAAGGTGCTGGTCAAAGAACTCCAGAGCCTGGGCATCGCGGTGGAGGCCGAGACGCCCGAGGGCGTGGTCACCTTCGGCAAGGAGGAGGCTCGACCGCGCATTCCCAAGCTCCGCACCGGCCTGCTGGAGGGTCTGGAAGAGGCGTCCAAGCCCAAACCGCAGGCCTCCTGACCCCTTCTCTCACGCCTGGCCCGGGCCGGGGACGGTGGTCGTCCCCGGCCTGTTGCTTTTTCTCATGCAATCCTCATCTCCCCGGGTGCGAGGTTCCTTAAAAAGGCCCTGCGCGTCCCTGGCGAATGTGCTATATTAACAGCACACCTTGACGTGGTCTCATCCGGGAGTGAGGCATGGCCCCGAAAATCTTGTACGTGGAAGACAACCCGGAGAATCGGTTGCTCATCCGCCGGATTTTGGTGGCGGAAGGCTATGAACTCTTCGAGGCCGAAAACGCGCAGGAACTCATGGCCCTCCTGGAAGAGCATCACCCGGACCTGATTCTGGTGGACTTGCACCTTCCCGGCGTGGATGGATTCACCATTGTGCGCCAGTTGCGACAGCGGAAGGACCTGGAACACGTGCCCATTGTGGCCCTGACCGCGGATGTCTTGCGGGACACCCCCGTCCGGTGTTATCAGGTCGGATGCGATGGGTATATTCCCAAACCCATCGATGTGGACGCGTTCCCCAAGCTCATCCGAGAATTCCTCCGGCCTGTGGAGAAGGGTTCCCATGAGCGATGAACACCGTTTGTCCGCTGAATCGCGTGCCACTTCCTCCCAAGAAGGACGACGTAAGCGCGCTCCGGTGCGGCCGGAAGGGGCGACGGTGCTGGTGGTGGAGGACAACGTGGCCAATTTCGTCCTCATCGCCCGGATGCTCAGCTACATCGGCATCGAGACCAAGTGGAAGACCTCGGGATACGAAGTGGTGGAGTTCGCCGATTCCCTGCCCAAGGTCGACCTCATCCTGATGGACCTGCGTCTGCCGTATGAGGACGGTTATGAAGCCCTGAAGAAACTGCGGGCTTCCGAGCGCTGGAAGGACGTCCCCATCGTCGCCGTCACCGCAGAGGCCAGCGTGGAGCAAATGCGCAAGGCCAAGGAGGCCGGATTCGACGGCTTCATCGGCAAGCCCCTGGACCCTGACCGCTTCCCGGACCAAATTCGGCGCATCTTGGCGGGAGAGGAAGTATGGGAGTTATGACGTCCTCGCCTTCAGGTGAAGCCCCGCGGCAATTAACGGTGCCCTGGTACCGAGGTTACCAATTCCGCACCCTTCTCTTCCTCGTGCTTATTTTGGGACCTGCCATCATTGCCCTGCATGTCTTCCTGTACTTCTCTTCTTACACCGGCATTGTGCAAAGTCTCATTCGACGTACTGAACTCTTGACCGAAACCCTCTTTTACAGTTTTGACAACCTCGTCAGTATCCAGGCTGACCTCCTCCAACAAGTCACGCAAAACCCTGTTTTTCTGCGGGACCTGAGCCGTTTGCGTCAGGTCCGGGAAGACCCTCTGCGTTTTGAACCGGTACGAGCGCTGCTCCTGGATCGCCTGATGGATGAATTGGGCGTGCAACAGGACGTGCCTTTATGGGTACAGGATGTCGTCATTATAGATACCACGGGCCGCATTTGGATCAGTTCTCAGAGCCGTCTGGAGCAGCGGGTCTTGACACCGCAGTTGATGGAGGCTCTGAATGCGTATCAAGATGCCGAGCGCCCCGGAATCTTGATTTGGGGAAGCGAGCCTGCCTTTGGCTACTACTGGGCCTGGATGGGTATCATCCAACCTGTTGTAGATAACCACGGAGATGCATGGTGGGTCATTGGCTTGGTGTCCCCTGATTCCCTGGTCGCGTGGATGCAAAGCTTCTTCTCTCTGCAAGGTATGCCCTTCCTGATCACAGCCAATGGACAGGCTTTCGGGGTTCCCGCGGAAGAACAGAAGGGCTACTTGTCCCCCGACGAGGTGTATGAGGCCGTCATCCAGACTCCCCCAAAAATCAACTCGTGGTCGGCCCTAACCTGGTTTATCTGGCGTCAAATTCCCGTGCATATGGAAATTGAGCGCCCCGCGAATATCCCCAAAACCCTTTACGTGCGGGATTTCCAACGCCATCAAGTGGTATACCAGCCGAAAGACGGGGGACGGATTTGGGTGACCTTTCCTGCGCCGTTTGTGGGTGAAAACGCTAAGATGGGGGTGGTGTTTTCTCTCCCAGAAGTCCTGGGGCCTTTGACGAAGCCTATTGCCCGTTATGTCCAACTGCAAGCCCTGGCTTTCCTGGGGATAATGCTCCTGGCAGGCTGGTGGTTCAGCCGCCGGGTGGCCCGCCCGGTGCGGGAAGTGACCGAGAGCGTGCAGGCCTTTGCCGAGGGCTTGTGGGACGTGCGCGTGCCCGTCAAGGGGCAGGACGAGTTCGCGCTCCTGGCCCAGGTGTTCAACCACATGGCGGCCTCCCTGGAACGGCTGTACCGTTCCCTGGAGGATGAAGTGCGACGCCGTACGTACCAGGTGCGCCTGTTCCTGGACTGGCTGGCCGAGGCTCCGCCCGAGGACGCGACGTCCTTCCGCAGCTTCTTGCAGCGCATGCTGGAGGGACTGCGGCCCTTCCTGTCCCAGGCGGTGCATCCCGTGCTGGTGTTGTGGAACGATGACCGCCACACCGTGGACTGGCGGGTCGTGGCGGCTTCGGACGACGACGAAGAGGAAACAACCCCGCCCCTGCGCACGCCGGCTGAGCGAAACTGGGTGCAGGAGGTGCTGCGCCAGCGCCGCCCGGCCCTCTATACCCAGGAAACCCATCGAGGACAAATTCCCGAGCCCTACAAGGCGGTATGGATTCAGCCCCTGTTTCAGCAGAACCGACCCATTGGTGCTCTGCTATTCTACAGCACCCAGGACCAGACCTTTGACGAGCTTTTCCAGAACCAGGTGCAGGACTTGGCGCCCACGGTGAGCAGCGCGGTGGCCTTTGCCCATCTGGCCTGGGTGCGCATGTACCTGCACCAGCTCATGGAGGTCACCACCCGGCTGATGCAATCCGTGGCCGCGTCCGCGGATTTGATGGGCATCTTTTTCGCGGTGGCCCGCTTGCTGGAGCGCTACTTCCCTCAGTCCATCCTCCTGGTCCGGGTCCCCGAAACAGAGAACCAGTGGCAGCCGTTGTATCCGGCTACCCTGGCAGGACGCACCCTGCGCACCCTGTTCCCCATTAGTCGGGAGCAGCGCTGGCTGTTGGAGCCTGACCTGGAGGCCCTGCGCGCGGTACAGCGCCTGCCCCGGGAGGTGCGAGAGCTGGCCCAGGAGCGCAACTGGAAGGGCGTGGTCACGCTGCCGGTCTGGACGCAGCAGCGCCTGGAAGCGGTGCTCCTGCTGGGCCTAGAAGAGCCCGGGGAGTATCCTCAGGAAATCCTCAGCGCCCTCTCCCTGGTGATGCACATCCTGGCCCAGATGCTGGAACGCACCGACGTGCAGGAACACGTGCGCCTCTGGCAGACGGTGATGGAATTCTTCGTGGTGAGCACGGAGGCGCCTACCCTGGGCCAGGCCCTAACCGCGCTGGTGCGCTCCTTGCGCCAGCTGTTCACCGAAGAAGGCGATTACTTCTTCGCCTTCGTGGACGAGGAGGGGCGCATCGGACAGAGCTTCGTCTTCCTGGAGGGCCAGGAGCAGTACCACTTCGTGTTGTCTCCCGCGGAGCAGGCCCTGGTGCAGAAGGTGGTGGAGGAGCAGCACCCCCTCCTCTTCTCCGAACCCCGGGAGATGTTCACACGCCTGGGCGAGCCTTCCCACCTGGCCCAGTCCTCCTTCCCGCAGTCCTGGGTCGGACTGCCCTTCGTGGTCGGCGGCCGGGTCTTGGGCGTGTGGGGCCTGCGGGACATGCACCAGGTCCATCGGTTCGACCGGGCCCTCGTGTACCGCCTTTCGGTTCTCACGGAGCGTCTGGCTCCGGCCATGCACTACTTGATGCGCATCCAGCACTACGAGCATCGCCTGCAGCGGGAAGAGTGGATTCACGCTCTGGGGACCCATCTGGTCTCCCTGTGGGACCCCTCGGTGCTTACCCAGGAAATCGCGGGCGAACTCCTGCGTATTTTCCAGGCCCGTCAAGTGGTCTTCCGGTTACACATGCCTACGGTGGGTGAGACCACGACGATGCGGATCCGAGAAGCATTACGAGATGAATCTCCAGGAGAAGGGTTATGACAGGAGTGCAATTCCCCTCTCCACAACCCCCCTCCTTATCCTTAGAAGAGCAGGAAGAGGGCCTTTCCAGTCGTACGTTTGTGGTGCATTACCAGGAACGCCTCTTACACCAACTGTACATCATTATGGCCCTCTTCGGCATCCCCTTCTTGGTTTATCTGGCCACGCAATGGTTAGGGTCACCTGTTCTCTGGGCGTATGTGGGGGCCATTTTCTACCTGCTCTTGCTGATTTGGAGCCGCGCTTTTCCTGGATTTCCCTACTCGGTACGAGTTTGGATGGGTTTGATCTTGTTGTATGGCCTGAGTGGTTTGACCGGTGTTGTGTTCGACAATCCTGTACAATCCATCTTGTGGCTACTCTCCGCGTCTTTTCTGGGCGCGATTTTCCTCCCCACGTATCAGTCCCTGTTCAACATGGTCTTAGCTCTGATAACAGGCAGCACGCTTCTCTACATCACGACGTTTGATGTCTTTCCTCCAGGTCTCCCCTTGAAAGAGCAGGAGCCTTGGGGTTTGAGTCTTACCGCTTTCGTCATCGTGGTGGTGGCCAGCCAAATGGTTTTTACCGTGTATCGACGTCGCTTGGAGACCTCCTTGGAGGAGAGCCATCAACTCACTGAAATCCTGGAACGGGAACGAGAACGTCTGGAAAAGCAGGGGAAGTTGCTGGAAAAACGGGTCCACCAAATTCGAACCGTCGCTGAAATTTCCCAAGCCATCAGCAACATCCTGGCCCCAGACCGCTTGCTTTGGGAATTCGTGGATCGGGTGCACGAGTCCTTTGGCCTGTACTACACGGGCGTGTTCCTCCTGGACCCCGGTCGTGAGTTCGCCCAGCTGGCCGCGGGCAGCGGCGAGGCGGGGCGCCGAATGGTTGAGGAAGGGTATCGTCTGCCCCTGGGCGGCGGGTCCATGATTGCCTGGGCCGTGGCCCATCGCCAGCCCCGGGTGGCCCAAGACGTCAAGGAGGACCCCACCCACTTTCCCAACCCCTATTTGCCGCTGACCCGCTCGGAGGGTGCCTTCCCCCTCATGGCCCGGGGCGAGGTCCTGGGGGCCATGACGGTGCAGTTTGAGGAGCCTTATGCCTTTGACGAGGAGACCATTCAGGTGATTCAGATGCTGGCCGACCGGCTGGCCATTGCCCTTTCCAACGCCCGACTCTTCCAGCAGTTGCAACGGACCCTGCAACAGCTGGAGAGCCTGCAGCGCCAGCTGGCCGTGGAGGCCTGGAGCGGGGCCCTGCCCCAGGAGACGCTGGAAGTCCGCCTGGGGACGGAAGTGTCCGACGAGGAAGGGGCGCGCCTGCGGGTGCCCCTTTTGCTCCACGGCGTGGTGGTGGGCGAAGTGGAAGTGGAGCGGGAGCAGCCCTGGACGGAAGAAGAGCGCACCCTGCTGCAGAGCGCGTTGCAGCACTACCTGTCGGCCTTCCAGACCGCGTTGCTCTTCCAGCAGAGCCGTTCCTTCGCCCGCATGGAGGAGATTCGTCGCGGTTTCGTGGAGCAACTGGGTGGTCACATGGAGCTGGAGCCTCTCATGGAGGAAGCGTTGCGTTATCTGGCCCGTATCTTCCAGGCCGAGGAAGCCCGCCTGTACTTCACCACGACCTCTGGAAACGGCCAAACGCCTTCGACGGACGGGAGTGAGGCTTAGCCATGGTTGAGGAACTGCGTGAACAAGGCACGTCCCTGGCATCCCCGGAGCGGGAAGAAGCCCGCACCCCCTTGCAGGTGCCCCTGCGGCCCCGGCGCTCCCTGCGCCGCATGGCCCAGCTCTACATGGTGGTGCTGGTGTTCATCCTGGCAGGCACGGGCGCGCTGGTGACGGGTTTTGCCTTCCGCTTGCGGGCCCAGATTGCCACGGCCTTCGAGACCATCCCGCCGGTGATTCTGGTGCTGCGGGCCTATCCCCACGTGGAGGAAATTCTGCTGTACACCTACCGCCACATGCCCCAGCGGGACACCTACCGGTTGACCACGACGTTGCGTTTGCAATTGCGCAATCTGCGGGAGACGATGAACGAAATCGACGATTGGGTCCACAGCCAGACGGAGCCCAGTCCCTTGCGGGAGCGGATGACCGAGGTACTCTTCCTGCTACGGAGCGTGGAGCAAAATACGGAGACCCTCATCCACCTCGCTGAGGACGGGCGGTGGGACGAGGTGGAACGGCTGGTGGACCACATGGAGCGTCTGGAAGCCCGGTTGCGCACACGGGCGAACCTGGTGCTCAGCATGAGCCTTTACCAGCAGCAACAGGCCCTGGCCCAGGCCCGGGTGAGCCTGACCCACCTGCTGCTGATTCCCGCGGGTTTGGGCCTGGTGGCCATGTTGCTCACGGTGCTGCAGACTACCTTGGTGCAGCAGCGCATGGTGATTCGACCGCTGCTCAACTTCATCCAGGGGCTGCAGGCCTACACCCAGGGGAACTGGCAGTTCCGCTTTCCGGAGGACCGGCCGGACGAAATGGGCCTCCTGGCCAAGGTCTTCAACGCCATGGCCGAGGAGGTGGACCGTTCCCGGCGCTTCCTGGAGCAACAGGTTCAGGAGCGCACCTACGCGCTGCAGCGGCGGATGGCCCAGACCCACGCCGCCGCGGATATCGGGCGTATCATCACCATGGAGCGGGACCTGGACGTGATTCTGCAAAAGGCCGCGGACCTGCTCTCCCAGCGGTTCGGGTTCTACCAGGTGGGCATCTTCCTGCTGGATGAGACTGGCCAGTGGGCGGTGATGCGGGCGGCCAGCACCGAGGGCGGCAAGCGCCTGATTCAACGGGGCTTCCGCCTTCGGGTGGGCGAACAGGGTATCGTGGGTTTCGTGGCCCACACGGGGCAGGTTCGGGTGGTGGAGGATGTGACGGAAGACCCCTTCTACTATCCCAATCCCGAGTTCCCCGAGACCCGTTCGGAGATGGCCCTTCCCTTGCAGGTGGGTGAGGACATCCTGGGCGTCCTGGACGTGCAGAGCAAGCAACCCAACGCCTTCCATCCCGACGACATCGCCACCTTGCGGATTGTGGCCGACCTGCTGGCCGTGGCCATCTCCAACGCCCGCCTGTTCGCGCAACAGCGGGAAGCCCTGGAGACCCTGCGCCGGGCCCAGCAGTTGCTCACCGCCGAGGCCTGGCGGCAGTTCGTGGAGCACTATCTGCCCCTGGGCTATCGTTACCACCGGGCCGGTTTGCAACCGGTGGACGAGGTCTCCCAGCTTCCCAGCGGCAACGGCGCCCCGCCCCACGTGCTGCGCATCCCCTTGACCCTGCGGGAGCACACCATTGCCACCCTGGAGCTCCACAAGCCCGACAACCAGTTCTGGACCCCGCAAGAACGGGACCTGGCCCAGACCCTGGCCGAACGGCTGGCCGTGGCCCTGGAAACCGCCCGGTTGTTCGTGGGTTCCCAGCGGCGTCTGGCCTGGTTGCACCGGGTGGCCGAGATGGCCCGGTTGTGGGAGCTTAAGGCCGAAGAGGACCTGGCGCGCGACCTGGTGCGTTACGTCCAGGAGGCCTTCCGCTGGCCCCATGTGGTGCTGTACCGATGGGACGCGCGTCGGGGCCTGCTGGAACCGGTGGCCGGGGAGGCGCAATGGACCTCAGTCCTGGAACAGGCGCCCCCGGAGGAGCTGCCGGGCATCATGGAGAAAATCCTCCAGGCCGGGAAGGCGTGCATCGACACCTGTGTGCGTGCCCTGCATGAGCAGACCGGACCGCTGAACAACGTGACCTGGGCCTTGATTCCGCTGCTGGGGGGTGAGGTCCCCTGGGGCGTGCTGGAAATCGCGGTGGACCGCCCCCGGGCCTTCACGGAAGAGGACGCGCCGGTGCTGGAGCTCCTCGCGGAAGAGATGGCCTCCGCCCTCCAGAACGCCCGCCTGTTCGACCTGGTCCAGCAGCTCCTGGGCCAGCACCAACAACTTCACAGCCTGGTCGTGGAACTCATGCGGGCGGACTCGGTGGAAGAGGCCATGACCCGCGCGGTGCAGACCCTGGAACGGTTGTATCCGGACACCGCGCTGGCCATCTATCGCTACGACGAAGGCTCCCAGATCTTGCGCCTGCACGGCCACTCCCGCAACATCGAGACCGTGCCCCAGGCCTTGACCGTGACCAATTCGCCTTACGGTCAGGCCCTGGAGACGGGCGAAAGCATCGACCTGGAGGCCAATCCCCTGACCCAGTCCCTGTTCTGGAACGAACACGCGTCCCAGCTCATCGTGCCCTTGCGGTACGCGGACATCCCCCTGGGCGCGATTGTGCTGCAACGGCGCTACGCCGCAGCCTTCACTCCCCAAGACCGGGAGCTCTTCACTACCCTGGGGTACGTGCTCTCCTCGGTGTTCTACAACCTGCGCCTGGTGGTGGACCTGAACCGGCGCACGCAACAGCTCCGCCTGTTGTACGAGTTCTCCGAGGCCCTGGGGCGGCATACCCGCTTGCAGGACCTGTTCCAGGAAGCGGCCCAGCGTCTGCGGGTGGTCTTCGACGCCCTGCACTGCGGTATTGCGCTCTTCGACCCCACGGACTCCTGGAGTACGTTGGTGGCCACGGCGTCCCGCACGCCGGAAGCGCCGGGTGCCTCCCTGGTGGGTGTGCGCTTCCCGCACCAGGGGGATGAGAGCATCCAGCGCCTCAAGCGCACCCGGGACGTGGTGGTCATCTACAACGTACAGGAGTCGCCCATTCTGTCCCAGACCATTCGGGACATCCTCAAGCAACGGGGCACCGTGTCCCTCATCCTGTTCCCCTTGCTCATTCGCGGTAAAGTGGTGGGGAGTGTGGCCCTGGACCTGGACGACCCCGAGCGACGTCTGACCGAAGACGAGCTGGTCCTGTTCCGTCAGATGGTGAACCAGCTGGCCAGTGCGTACGATCGGGTACAGTTGCTGGAAACCCTCTCCCGCCGCGCGGAGCGGGAGCGCCTGGTCCGGGAAATTACCACCCGCCTGCGGGCCACCACCGACCCGCAGGAAGTGGTGCGCGTCGCCCTGCAAGAACTGCGTCGCGCCCTGGGCGCGGAACGGGCGCAATTGCTCATGTATGCTGAACCGGCGCCGACGGACGGGGATGGGGAATCGCCTTCGTCCAGGGGAGTGGACCATGCACATCGTGGTGGTTAGTCATCCGAAAGGTGGTGTCGCCAAGACCACCAGCGTGACCTCATTGGCCGGAGCCCTGGTCGAGCGGGGTCATCGGGTCCTGGCCGTGGACCTGGACCCCCAGGGGAGCCTGACCCTGGCCCTGGGCCACATCCCGCAAGAAGTCCAGGCCTCCGTTGTGGACGTGCTCCAGTACCGGCTCCCCTTGCAGGAGGCCATTCTGTCCACCGAGGTCCCGGGCCTGGATGTGGTGGCTGCCACGCCGCAGCTCCGCCATGCCCAGCGGGACCTGAAAAGCCAGGACAGTTACACCCTGCTGCGTTCCTTTTTCCGGCCCTGGGCTTCCCAGGCGGCCTATGACTACGTCCTGGTGGACACGCCCCCCGGCCAGGACCTGCTGACGCTGAACGCCCTCATCATGGCCGACCAGGTCCTCATTCCCACGCAACCCGAATATTTCTCCGCCTATGCGTTGCGTTACTTGCTCCAGGCCATCCGCTGGGTCCGTCTGCGCTTCCAGCCCGCCCTGGCCTACCGGGCCTTCCTGACCATGTACCAGCCCCGCTATCGGGCGCACAAATGGATTCGGGCCCGGCTGGAGGTCACCCTGGGACCGGGATTGTGTTCGACCACCATTCCGGTGGACACGAAAATTCGCGAAGCCGCCATCGCGGGATTGCCCGTGACCCATTACGCGCCCCGTTCCCGGGCAGCGCAAGCCTATCGAGCTCTGGCCCAGGAGGTGTTCGCTCATGAGCCGCTCTCGATCCCTCGACGAGTTGAAGAAACGGTTGGAGGCGCTTCAGCTTCCTGAGCAGCCCCAGGAGGAATTCGAGCCTCCTGTGCTGCCCATGGACCATCCCCAAAGCGGGATAGCACCTGAGCTCGAGCGCTCCGGACGGGGGGAGGAGTTCGGCTTGCGGGTGGAAGGGGAACAGTGGGTGCCCTCCCGTTCCCCCCTGACGCCCTTTGGCTGGCAGGCCCTGACCTCCCTGCGCCCCCAGCTCTTTCCGGGCGACCGGGATGTCCCCGCCATGCTGGCCGCGGCCAGCCGGTACCAGGACCGGCGCTTCCTGCTGGAGGCCATCGCGTCGGGCCAGCGGGAGTGGGGCGAGGAGGAAGAGCGGCTGGTACAGGACATTCTGGAACAGACGGCCCTGGCCCTGGAGCACGCCGAGCTCTTCCAGCGCATCCAAAAGGCCCTGGCCGAAACGGAGCGGTTGTATCGGGCCACCACGGCCATCAATCAGGCCACCACGTACCAGGAGATTCTGAACACGCTGCGGGAGTTCACCATTCTCGCGCAGGGCGCCCGCTACATCTCCCTGAGCTGGTTCGAGCCTGCCCTGACCCGCACCCAGCGGCCGGAATGGATTCGTACCCTGGCCAAGTGGTCTGCCATGCCTGGCCTGACCCCCGGCCTTCCCGAACGCATCCCCTACACCATGATGGCTTCGGGGGAGGAAGAGCCCGTCTGGGAGCCGGTGGTGACGGTGCATCGGGATGTGGAGCATGACCCCCACGTCCATCCCGCGGTACGTCAGATTACGTTGATGCTGGGCGGACGCTCCGCACTGTGGGTGCCCCTCTTCCTGGGCGAGAGCATGGTGGGCTTCCTCTTCGCCGTGTACCCCGAGGAACAGGCCTTCCCCGAGGAAGAAATCCGTATCCTGCAATCCCTGGCCATCCAGGCCAGCGCCCGCATCTCCACTCTGTACCTGGCGGAACAGACCCAGAAGGCCCTGGCCGAAACGGAGCACCTGTACCGGGCCGCGGTGGCCGTCTCCGAGGCGGCGGATTACGAGGCCCTGTTGCACGTGCTGCGGGAG
>WFVP01000001.1 GCA_015491595.1 Anaerolineales bacterium | reverse complement strand
CCGACGGGCTCATCGTGGCCACCCCCACGGGTTCCACGGCCTACGCCCTGGCCGCGGGCGGTCCCATCCTGCCCCCCGAATCCCGCAACATCCTGCTGGTTCCCGTGGCCCCCCACCTCTCCGTGGACCGGGCCATGGTTCTCCCCGAGAGCGCGACCATCACCATCCTTCCCCATGTGGACCACGAGACCGTGGTCAGCGCGGACGGCCAATCGCCCCTACGCCTGCAAGACGGCGACCGCGTAGTCGTCCGGGCCAGCCCCCACACGGTACACTTTGTCCGTTTCCAGGACCGGGACTACTTCTACCGTGTGCTCACCCGCTATCTCCAGGCCCATCCCTGGACCCAGAAATATCCGTAGCACCAGGCGTTTTTCAAACCAATCATCGACGCTTCGGGTCTCGCTTGTTTGTCCTGGCGGACAAAAGATGCGTGCATATAGGTCTCCATGACCCCAGGAACGCGAGGGAAAAAGGAGAGATAAAACAAGCAGCGACTTCGAGCCTGCTCACATTATCTCTCCTTTCACCAGAGAACACACCTAACGCCCATCCAGACTCAGGCTATACTGTAGTCACAAGGGAAGGGAGGACGTGCCGGTTCGGAATCCCTGAGGAGGACGCATATGAGGGAGGACACGAAAACCTTGCTGGAACAGGCTCGAACGGCTCTGGAAGAAGAACGCTGGCAGGAATTGCTCACCATCGTCAAACAGCTTCAGGCCCAGGAACCAGAAGCGGCTCGACCCTTTATTGAAGCTCTCTGGGACCATATTTTCGAATCCCGTCGGGAGCGGCAAAGCCGGGCGGAACAAGCGCTGGAATTGCGCCGCTCGGCCCGGGAAGGACATTGGAAAGCCGTCTGGGAAACCGTGCAAGCCCTGGCCAAGGAAGACTACGCCGGTGCCCGCCACGTAGCCCGCCTGCTCTTCGTGCATTCCTCCTACTTCACCGGAGAACGACCCCAAGAGAAAGTCCATCGGCCGGCCTTCTGGGTCACCCTGTTGCGCCCCTTTGAAGTGCGCCTCTATCGTTACGGTTATGGCACCCACAGCCTGGATGCCTTCTGGGGATGGGGCTACTTTGGCGCCATGGCCGTGGCCCTTATCCTGGCGACCGCCTCCTTGGTGACGGCCATCCAGCCCGTGTGGCGTCTTCCTCTGGCCCTGGTGGGTTGGGTCTTGGGTTGGCTGTTCCTATGGGCCAACCGCGATGGCTGGGGAGATAGCCGCTTCTGGAGGTGGTTCTGGACCGGATTACCCGCCCTGTGGTTGGCCCTATGGCTTCCCTGGGAGAACACCGACTTAAGCGCACTCCTGGCCTTAACCTGGGTCATGTACCTGCTGGCGGGATGGGCCCACGCCTGGCTGGGACCACCGGCGGCCTGGTGGGCCTGGGGCACCGCACTGGGAGCAATTCTGCGGCGCACCCTGCCCCCCATGAACCCTCTTCTCCCGGCTCTGGGTACGCTCCTGGCCTTTCTGGTGGTCGCCACGGTGGCAATGGTGGCGGCCGAACTGGCCCACCAGAGGTTTTGGTCCCACCACAAGGCCACGCCCTGGTACCTGGCTCTGCTGTTGTTGGGCTACGTGGGGCTGCTCGCAGCCGTGGCTCAGGCCTGGATATAAGCAAAGGGATAGCGAAAATAAATTGATGGGGCGGCAAAGCCGCTCCATCAATTTATTTTTCTTTCCTGAGGTCCCGTACCCGATGAGGGCTACAGTGCCATCGTCCTATCTCACGGGAAAATTGGTATTATCCCTCTTCTTGCTCGAGCAATCCGTCTACAAAGGCTTCGGGATCAAAACGGGCCAGGTCTTCGGGTCTTTCACCCAGCCCCACGAAGAGGACCGGCAGGTTCAACGTGCGTTGAATGGCGAAGACCATGCCGCCTTTGGCGGAAGAGTCCAGTTTGGCCAGGATGAGGCCCGTGACGCCCACGGTCTCTTTGAAGGCTCTGGCTTGCTGAAGGGCGTTTTGCCCGGTAGTCGCGTCCATGACCAACCACACATGGTGGGGTGCGCCCAGGATGACCTTCCCGGCCACACGACGTACCTTCTTGAGTTCTTCCATGAGGTTGTATCGGGTGTGCAAGCGGCCGGCCGTATCCACCAACACGATGTCCATATCCCGCTTGCGCGCGGCCTGCAGGCCATCATACACCACTGCGCCGGGGTCGGCTCCGGGCTGGCTGGCGATCACGGGCACGTTCAGCCGTTCCCCCCAGGTTTTCAATTGCTCAATCGCCGCAGCCCGGAAGGTATCCGCGGCCACCAGGAGAACGGTCTTCCCCTGTTCTTGAAAATGCCGGGCCAGTTTGGCGATGGTGGTGGTCTTTCCCGAACCGTTGACACCCACCACGAGAATCACCGTGGGTCGGGAACGGTAGGCAATATCCGGAGGATGGCGAAGCAGGGAGAGAAGTTCCTCTCGCAGTAAAGGAAGCACATCTTCCGCCTTGGTAATACCCTCCCGACGCACTCGGTCTCGCAAGCGGTCCAGGAGTTCCAGGGTCAAATCCACCCCTACATCTGCCTGGATGAGCAGAGCCTCTAAGGTTTCCCAGGTCTCTTCGGTGATGTCCGTGGCCCCCAACATCTGGGCCAGGCGGCCAAAGGTCACCCGTCGGGTACGGGCCAATCCGGCTCGCCAGCGTTCGAACCACTTGGGCATGAGGACCTCCTGCGAAATAGGGGACACCAGCAATCCCTGTAAGGCCCCTCAATGTTATCAAGTTTTCCTGCTCGTGTCATGGGAAGGAAGGGGGTTCAAAAAATGTGGGGCGCTTCTCACGCCCCAATATTTATTCAACATGAAGAACCCGGTCCAGGTTTTGCATAGGCCTGACCAGGCCCTGGACCGCTAGGAAGAGAAGATAATGTTCGGGTAGCAGCAAAACCGCTGTCGCATACCCATAACTTAGGTGCGACCCCGTTTCTAATTCTACGTGAAGGGCATGTGGATAGGCCCGCCAATCCCTTCTCCGTATATCTCGCGTAGTCCTGTCCGGGCACAGGACCGAGGGAGAGGAAATAAACTGGATGCAGCGGCGGCTTCGCCGCTGCATCCATCTTTATCCTTCCTCCTATGGTCCCATACCCGGTTAGGACTACGCGAAGGACATGGAAATGAATTTTCGAACACTCCTTGGGAAGGAGAACCACGCTATCGGCCCAAATGGCCGCCTTCGGACCATAAATCCAGGACAGGAGGACGCCAAGCGCAGGCCCCCTGGGCCAACGCCCTGGCATAAGGCATCAACCACTTCTGGCGCCATACAGTAAACCCAGCCGTACCGGTCAGGCCACCCAACCAAGATTTCTTCGTGTGGTCGTTCCACCAGATGAAGTAGCCATCAGAGGGGTCCTGAGGGTCGTAGAGCAAAACCTCCTTGACCACATAACCCTTAGGCGTGCCCACGTTGCTCACCGCATAGACCCGGCCCTGGGCGTCCACATACGAAACCACAAGCACATGTTCAAACCCGCGCCATTTTCGACCACTGTACAGGTACACCACATCCCCAGGGATGAGAGGGAACGTGTGAAAGTCGAACATGGAAATCGGGATGTTGTAGAAATCAAAGCGTTGCCACCGGCCGGAAGGAAAGGCTCGCCGCAACAGAGCCTTATTTTCATTTGGGCTTAGAAGCCAGAATTCGGGTATCATACCCGGGTCAGACAACACCCCCGCTTCCCACAATAT